>NZ_JFJV02000010.1:0-9341 GCF_000611145.1 Cupriavidus sp. SK-3
GGGATGTCGTATTCCTTTGGGTGCAAAAACCTACACCGCCAACAAAAAAAACCCTACCCCCAAGGCATAGTAATCGACTTCAGATTAGTAAAACTCTTGATCGCCTCCTGCACCCCTTCCTTATACCCAAGCCCCGAATCCTTGATCCCCCCAAACGGCGTCAGTTCGATACGATAACCAGGCACTTCCCACAGGTTAACCGTCCCCACCTGCAACTCATCCGCAAAGCGGGCAAAGTCGTCCATCCGGTTGGTGCATACACCGGACGACAAACCAAAAGCGGTGCCATTGGAAATACGGATGGCCTCGTCGATATCACGGAAGGTGATGATAGGCGAGACGGGCCCAAAGGTTTCCTCGCGCACCACCGTCATGCCCGGATCAACGCGGTCGATCACGGTAGGCGAATAGCGCGCGCCATCGCGAAGATTGCCCAGCACCAGCCGCGCCCCCTGCGCCACCGCCTCCTTCACGCGGGACTCGAACAACGCGGCGGCCTCGGCGTCGATCACGGTGCCCATATCCACGGTGCGATCCATCGGGTCGCCATATTTCCAGGCACGCGTCTTTTCCACCACCAGCTCGGTGAAGCGGTCGGCCACAGCCTGATGCACCAGCATGCGCTTGACCGCAGTGCACCGCTGCCCGGAATTCTTGTACGAGCCCTGCACCGCCAGGTCGGCGGCGCGTTCCAGGTCGGCGTCGTCCATCACAATCAGCGGGTCGTTGCCGCCCAGTTCCAGCACCACGCGCTTGTAGCCGGCCTTGTTGGCGATGTACTTGCCGATGCCGACGCCTCCGGTGAAGGTGACCAGATCCACCGAGGGATGGGTGATCAGCTCGTCGGCGATTTCGCGCGGGTCGCCCGTCACCACCTGCAGCATCTGCGGCGGCAGGCCGGCTTCATACAGGATGTCGGCCAGGTAGCAGGCCGACAGCGGCACCTTTTCCGACGGCTTGAGCACCATGCGGTTGTTGGTGGCGATGGACGGCGCCACCTTGTGCGCGACCTGATTCATCGGGTGGTTGAACGGCGTGATGGCGCAGATCACGCCAAGGAACGGCGAGCGCTGGGTCATCACGCGGCGCTTCTTGCCGTGCGGGGTCAGGTCGCAGGAGAACAGCTGGCCGTCGTCGCGCAGGGTTTCGTTGGCGGCAAAGCCGAGCACGTCGGCCACCCGGCCGATCTCGTAGAGCGAGTCCTTCTTGCACAATCCGGATTCGAGCGTGATCAGGTCCGACGCTTCCTCCACCCGCTCGCGCAGCAGCGCGGCGGCGCGGTTGAGGATGGCCGCGCGTTCGAAGCGAGTCAGCGTGGAGCGGTAGGCGCGCGCCACGGCAAAGGCATGCCGCACGTCTTCCACGCTGGCCATCGGCACGGTGCCGACCAGCGAGCCATCGTAGGGGTTGCAGACTTCGATCACACGCTCGCGCGTGATTTTCTTACCGTCGATGCGCAGCGCTTCGGCGCGGAAATGCGGGCTGACTTGGCCGGCGGAAAACTGGGGGGCATTCATGTCGGTTCTCGCGTCAAGGATTCGGGCGGAATGGGGCTGCGCTCAGTGCAGGTGATTGAGCGCGACGTCGAAGATGTCGAAGTTGCGTAGCTGCGCCTTGCCGGGAATGCCCGCCGTGGCGCGGTTGAACACCAGCGGCACGGTCTGCTCCGACACGCCGCCATGCGAGCGCAGCGGCGCGTCCAGGCCGGACAGGTCGTGCCGGCTCTGGCTGGTGCCCAGTACCACATGCTTGCCGCTGACGATCACGAGATCGCCCACACGGTCCGGCGGCAGCTCGAAGCGCGCGCAGGCCTCGGCGTTATCGAGCACGCTGTCGATGCCCGGCAGCGCCGCCAGCCGCTCCTTCAGCGCGGCGCGGTCGGCATCCTCCGGCAGATAGACGGTGGCATACGAGCCGAGCGCGCCGTGGTGCACCACGTAGGGATCGGTGATCGGCAGGATCACGCGCGCGCCGCCCGCCTCCACGCCGCGGCCCAGCCACGCGTCGAGCTGGTCCTGCAGGTAGATCACGTTGGGGGCCTTGGTGGCATCGTCGTGCTTGGCGTTCATGCCGTGGTCGGCGGTCAGCGCCACCACGCAGCCGAGCGCGTCGAGCTGCGCCAGGTATTTGTCCATCATGGCGTAGAAGGCGTTGGCGCCGTCCGAGCCAGGGGCGAACTTGTGCTGGATGTAGTCGGTGGTGGACAGGTACATCAGGTCCGGCCGCCGCGTTTCCATCAGCCGCACGCCTGCCGCAAAGACGAACTCGGACAACGCCGCGCTGTACACGTCCGGCACCGGCATGCCGACCAGTTCCAGCACGTTGTCGATGCCGTTCTCCTCCACCGTGGCCTGGTCGGCCTTCTCCGAGGAAAAGCAGATGCCGCGCATGCCGTAGCCGAGCAGGCGGCGCAGCTTGTCCTTGGCGGTCACCACCGCCACGCTGGCGCCGGCATCGGCAAAGGCGGCCAGGATGGTGCCGGCGCGCAGGTACTTGGGGTCGTTCATCATGACTTCCTCGCCGCGCCCGCCGTTGGCGCTGCGGTCGAAGAAATAGTTGCCGCAGATACCATGCACCGCCGGCGGCGCCCCGCACACGATGGAGAGGTTGTTGGGGTTGGTGAAGGTGGGCACCACGCACGCCCCGCGGAAGCTGGCGCCTTCGGCCAGCAGGCGTTTCAGGTAGGGCGCGCTGCCGCTGGCCGCCGCCGCTTCCAGGTAATCGAATTCACAACCGTCCACGCAGACCACCACCACGGGCTGTTTCATCCATTGGTAGGTGCGCTGATTGACAGTGATGCTCGGTGCGGCGACGCTGGAAAGATTCGGGTTCGGCATATCGGGGGTTCCTGTGCGGGAGAGGAAAAGCTTCAGGGCGTATGGGTAGCGGCGCCGCCATCGACGGCGGCATGCATGCGGGCGCGGCCACGTTCCACGTGCTCGCGCATCAGCCTGCCGGCCAGCTCCACGTCGCGCCCGGCAATGGCGGACACGATCTCGCGGTGCTCGCGGGTCGAGGTGGGAATGGCGTTGCTGTCGGCGGACAGCGCCTCGCGCCGGTACAGGGTGAGTTCCTTGACCAGGCGCCGATAGGTATCCACCAGCTTGCGGTTGCCGGCGAGCTCCACCATGCGGTCGTGCAGGGCGAGGTTGAGGCGGGTGTATTCGTCGAGATCGCGCGCGGCGCTGGCCGCACCCATGGCCTCGATCAGCGCGCGCAGCTCGCGCACGCCTTCGGCCGTGATGTTGGCGGCGAGCAGGCGGCCCACGTATTCGTCCAGCACCGCGCGCAGCGCATAGATTTCGTCGGCTTCTTCCAGGGAGATGGCACGCACGAACACGCCGCGGTTTTTCTCGGTGCGCAGCAGGCCGGCCTGCTCCAGCGCCCGGAAGGCTTCGCGCAGCGGGCCGCGCGACACATTGAACTCGCCCGCGAGTTCGATTTCATTGAGCCTGGCGCCGGGCAGCAGACCGCCGGACACGATGCGCATTTCAAGCTCGCGCTGCACCAGGGTGGTCAGCGACTGGCTCTGCAGGATCGCAATATCGCTCGACTGAGCGGCTGGCCGTGACATGAAGACTCCTGATTCGGGACCATCGAAATTCCTGGTTGTCATTAAAGCAAGCAGTTTGTATATTGTCAACAAACTAGGCATCGGTGAAGAGCAGAAAACGCCACCCAACATCCCTGAAAAGTCCAGGCACACGTTTTACAAGCGTTGTAAAACAAGGGTTTAACGGTGATATGTGGTGATGCGATGGTGGTGCAACAAGCCCCAAAGCGCTGCAACAAATTCACCAAATTGACACACAATACAACCTAAAATGCCACAAGGAGCCCCACATGAAAGCGACGTTCAAGTTCGTTCCGCACCTGGCCGCCGGCGCCATCGCCCTGTGTTGCGCCAGTGCCGCGATGGCACAGAAGACCACCCTCACCGTCTATACGGCGTGGGAGATCGAGACGCTGAAGCCCTACGCCGAGGGCTTCGCCAAAGTCGCCCCGGACATCGAACTGAAGTACGTGCGGGACTCCACCGGCGTGATCACCGCCAAGGCGCTCGCGGAAAAAGCCAATCCGCAGGCCGACGTGATCGCCGGGCTGGCCGCATCCAGCCTGGAACTGCTGAAACAGGAAAACATGCTGACGCCTTACTCGCCAAAGGGCTTCGACCGTCTCACCCGCGACTACAGCGACAAGGCCACGCCGCCTAACTGGGTCGGCCTGGACGTATGGGGCGCCACCATCTGCTTCAACACCGCGGAAGCCAGGAAGCGCAACCTGCCCAAGCCGGAAACCTGGCGTGACCTGACCAAGCCCGTCTACAAGGGCATGATCGTGATGCCCAACCCGGCGTCGTCCGGCACCGGCTTTCTCGACGTGACCGCGTGGCTGCAACTGTTCGGCGAGCAGGAAGGCTGGAAGTACATGGACGCGCTGCACGAAAACATCGCCCAGTACACGCACTCCGGCTCCAAGCCGTGCAAGCAGGCCGGAGCCGGCGAGTTCCCGATCGGCATCTCGTTCGAGCTGCGCGCGCACAAGACCAAGGCCTCGGGCGCGCCCATCGACATGATCTTCCCGACCGAGGGGCTGGGTTACGACATCGAGGCCGCCGGCATCGTCAAGGGCACAAAAAAGCTGGAGGCCGCGCAGCGTTACCTGGACTGGCTGGCCAGCAAGGAAGCCAATGAACTGTTCGCCCGCGACTGGGCCATCGTGGCCTATCCCGGCATCGCCAAGAAGGTGGAAAGCATCCCGGTGAACTACGAAAAGATGCTGGTCAAGAACGACTTCAGCTATATCGCCAGGAACCGCGAGCGCGTGCTCAACGAATGGCAGAAGCGCTATAGCGGCAAGTCGGAAAAGCAATAAGGCAAACAATAAGGCAAACAATATGGCCGCCAGCGCGCACGGGCATGACGCCATGCCCGCGCGCGGCAGCGAGCCAAGCCAGCCCTCACCCCCACAAGAGGCGACACGCCATGCAAAACATGACCGCCAGGCACGATAGCTACCTCAGCCTGCAAGGCATCCAGAAGCGCTTCGGCGGCTTTACCGCCCTGCAACATATCGACCTGGAGGTACGCCAGGGCGAACTGCTGTGTTTCCTCGGGCCCTCCGGCTGCGGCAAGACCACCTTGCTGCGCATCATCGCCGGGCTGGAATCGCAAAGCGCCGGCACCATCATTCAGGCCGGCCGCGACATCTCCACCCTGCCGCCAATGGAACGCGACTACGGCATCGTGTTCCAGTCCTACGCGCTGTTCCCCAATCTCACCGTGGCGGACAACGTGGCCTATGGCCTGGTCAACCGCCGCATGCCGCGCGCGCAGCGGCTGGAGCGCGTGGCGGAACTGCTGACCATGGTCGGCCTGCCCGAGCGCGGCGGGCAGTACCCGGCCCAGCTATCCGGCGGGCAGCAGCAGCGCGTGGCCATCGCCCGCGCGCTGGCTACCTCGCCCGGCCTGCTGCTGCTGGACGAGCCGCTCTCCGCGCTGGACGCACGCGTGCGCGGGCGGCTGCGCGGCGAGATCCGCGCGCTGCAGCAGCGGCTGGACATCACCACCATCCTGGTCACGCACGACCAGGAAGAAGCACTGTCGATGGCCGACCGCATCGTGGTGATGAACCAGGGCGCCATCGAGCAGATCGGCACGCCCGCGCAAATCTACCAGCGTCCTTCCACGCCGTTCGCAGCCGATTTTGTCGGCCGCACCAATATGCTGGCGGCGCGCGTGGGCGGCGACGGCGAACTGCACCTTGGCGGCACGCGCATGCGCTGCGCGACGCCGCCCGGCTGTTGCGCGGATGAATCCGTGCAGGTGTTCTTCCGGCCAGAGGATGTCTGCGTGCGCGGCATCGAGCAGCACGGCGGCAATGTGCTGGACGCTACCGTCGACAAGATCGAGTTCCTGGGCGCGTTTTCCCGCCTCACGCTCAGGTTGCCGGACACGAGCGGCCACTGCGCCACGCTCTACGCGGATCTTTCGCTAAACGACCTGCACGACTTGCGCCCCAGCGCCGGCGATTTGCTGCGCCTGGCCATTCCCGCCGACCGCATCCGCATCTTCCGCCAAGCATGAGCCTCAGCCTATCCACCGCCCCGGTGGCTGAAGCCACCCCCCCCCCCCCCCCCNCCCCGCCGCCACCCGCGTGCGCGCGCACTGGACCGACCGCCTGGCGCTCGCCCTGCTGGGCGTGGCCGCGCTGGCCCTGCTGTGCTTCGTGCTGGCGCCCATCGTGATGATCCTGGCCAAGAGCGTGCAGAACCGCGACGGCAGCCTCGCCGGCCTCGCGCACTTCCGCGCCTACCTGGAGTCCCCTGCGCTGCTGCGCTCGGTGTGGAACAGCGTGTGGGTATCGACACTGGCCACCGCGCTGACCGTGCCGCTGGCGTTCACCTTCGCCTATGCGCTCACGCGCAGCCGCATCGCCTGCAAGGGCATGCTGCGCAACCTGGCGATGATCCCCCTGCTGGCGCCCTCGTTGCTGGCGGCGATCTCCTTTATCTTCTGGTTCGGAAATCAGGGCCTGCTCAAGCCCTACATGGGCGAGACGCAGATCTACGGCCCGCTGGGCATCGTCGCGTCGATGGTGTTCGCCACCTTCCCGCATGCGCTGATGATCCTGATCACCGCGCTGTCGCTGACGGACGCCCGCCTGTACGAAGCCGCCGACGCGCTCGGCACCTCCACGCTGCGGAAGTTCCTCACCATCACGGTCCCCGGCGCGCGCTACGGGCTGGTCAGCGCAGCCATGGTGGTGTTCACCTATGCGATTTCCGACTTCGGCATTCCCAAGGTGATCGGCGGCAACTTCCATATGCTGGCCACCGATATCTACAAGCTGGTGATCGGCATGCAGGATTTCTCGCAGGGGGCGGTGGTATCGCTGATGCTGCTGGTGCCGGTGGCCGTCACTTATTGCATCGACGCGCGCGTGCAGCGCCGCCAGATGGCGCTGATGACCGCCCGCTCCGTGCCGTACGTGCCGCGCCGCAGCCGCCGCTTCGATCTCTCCATGGCTGCGTTCTGCTGGGTCATGGCAGCGCTGATGGCGGCAGTGATGGGCATGGCGATCTACGCATCGTTCGTCAAGCTGTGGCCCTATAACTTCTCGCTCTCGCTCGATCACTACCGGGTTGGCCTGGTGGAAGGCGGCGTGGTGGACTCGTACTTCAACAGCCTGCGCATGGCAATCGCCTGCGCGCTGCTGGGACCCGCCTTCATCTTCAGCACGGCCTACCTGCTGGAGAAGACGCGCGGGCTGGACTGGCTGCGCGGCTTCGTGCGGCTGATGGCAGTGCTGCCGATGGGCGTGCCGGGGCTGGTGCTCGGGCTGGGCTACATCTTCTTCTTCGTGCCGGCGGCCAACCCGCTCAACGTCATGTACCAGACGCTGGGCATCCTGGTGCTGGTGACCATCGTGCACTACTACGCCTCCTGCCACCTGACCGCGGTGACCGCGCTCAAGCAGCTCGACAGCGAGTTCGAAGCCGTTTCCGCCTCGCTCAAGGTGCCCTTCTACACCACCTTCCTCAAGGTCACGGTGCCGGCCTGCCTGCCCGCCATCCTGGACATCTCGCGCTACCTGTTCATCAACGCCATGACCACCGTATCGGCGGTGGTCTTCCTGTATGGCGCGGATACCAAGCTGGCCTCGGTGGAGATCGTCAACCTCGACGAGAGCGGCGACATCGGTCCGGCCGCCGCCATGGCCACGCTGGTGGTGCTGACCTCCGCCTTCGCCTGCCTGCTGTACTACCTGCTGCAGCGCGTGCTCGATGCGAAGACGCAGGCCTGGCGGCAATCCGGCCGCAACGACTGATCGCAACCCAACGGCATTCCGTGCCCACGAGGCACGGAAGCCACCACTCCGACGATCCCAATCCCTGAATCCATCCCTGGAGCACAACCATGATCCGCGGCAACGACCCCATCCTGCTGACCCCCGGCCCCCTCACCACCTCGCTCGCCACCAAGCAAGCCATGCTGCGCGACTGGGGATCCTGGGACACCAGCTTCAACGCCATCACCCGCAGCCTGTGCGACGACCTCATCGCCATCGTGCACGGACAGGGCACCCACGTCTGCGTGCCCATGCAGGGCAGCGGCACCTTCTCGGTGGAAGCCGCCATCGCCAATGTCGTGCCGCGCGACGGCAAGGTGCTGGTGCCGCAGAACGGCGCCTATTGCCAGCGCATCCTCAAGATCTGCAAGGTACTGGGCCGCGCCAGCGTGGAACTGCCGATCCCCGAAGACCAGCCGGCGGCCGCCGCGCTGATCGAAGCCGCGCTCGCCCGCGATCCGTCGATCACCCATGTGGCGCAGGTCCACTGCGAGACAGGCGCCGGCGTGCTCAACCCCCTGCCCGAGATCGCCGCGCTATGCGCGCGCCTGGGCAAGGGCCTGATCGTGGATGCCATGAGCTCCTTCGGCGCGCTGGAAATCGACGCGCGCACCATGCCGTTCGACGCGCTGGTGGCGGCCACGGGCAAGTGCATCGAAGGCGTACCGGGCATAGGCTTCGTGCTGGTGAAGAAGACCGTGCTGGAAGCCAGCCAGGGCAACAGCCATTCGCTGGCGCTGGACCTGTACGACCAGTACACCTACATGCAGAAGACCACCCAGTGGCGCTTCACGCCGCCCACGCACGTGGTAGCGGCCTTCCGTGCCGCGCTCGACCAGTTCCTGGAAGAAGGCGGGCAACCGGTACGCGGTGCGCGTTATCGCGCCAACTATGAAACGCTGGTAAGCGGCATGGCGGAACTGGGCTTCCGCCCCTTCCTCTCGCCCGCCGTGCAGGCGCCGATCATCGTAACGTTCCATGCACCCTCCGATGCGCGCTACGACTTCAAGACCTTCTACGCCAAGGTACGCGAACGCGGCTACATCCTCTACCCCGGCAAGCTGACACAAGTCGAGACATTCCGCGTAGGCTGCATCGGCGCCATCGACGCCAACGAAATGCGCAACGTGGCGGGCGCCATCGGCGAGACGCTCCGCGAAATGGGCATCGAAATGAAGGCACCGCTGGCGCGGGCGGCTTGAGGCACTTGCACCGCCGTCGCCCAGGCGAACGCCGGCCCTCTCCCCCGTCCCCTCTCCCGCAAGCGGGAGAGGGGAGCAAACCGGTGGATGGCAAGGGGCGGCTCGCCGGCACAAGCAGGTATCGAACGATAGCCATAACGCTTGATATGCAAGGGCATCAAACAACGGCGGTGCCGCCAGAACACCGACTCGGTGTAGCCGTGTGGAGCGCCCCCAAGGGCGGTCCACACCGACCCGCGATGCGAAGCGAGCCGTCGAGGTGTACCAGGCCGTATGGGGCGCCTCGTC
>NZ_JFJV02000011.1:0-20341 GCF_000611145.1 Cupriavidus sp. SK-3
TTAAGCCTTTAAGCCTTTAAGCCTTTAAGCCCTTTAAGCCTTTGACTTCAAAGTCAGACAGCCGCAAACCGCGCCAGATACCCAACCCCCTCAACAGCCCGACTCCCATACCAGGAAACCATCTCCCCATCGATCAGCAAAACCTCCTTCCCGATCTGCCGCTCCAGCGCATCCACATGCGCCTCGGTAAACCGATAAGGCTCACTGGAAAGCAAAACCAGATCAATCTCCCGCACCAGCCCCTCGCTCCAGCGAAAACTCGGATAGCGGGTGTCCGCCGTATTGGGCCGGCTGCAATCCCCGTCGACACAGGCTTCCGGCAAGGCTTGCGCCGAAGGCCAGGTCTGCCAGTTGACCAACGCCAGCATGCGACTGATATAGGTATCCCTGGACACCGTCATCCACGGATCCTGCCAGATCGCATACAGCACCTTGCGCCCGGGCCAGATCCGGCCACGCACCTGCGCCAGTTCGGCCTCCAGCGCCTCGCATAACGACTCAGCTTCGGCCACCCGGCCAAAGATGCCGCCAAGCAAGCGATAAAGCGCAAGATTATCCTCGGGCGCACACGGGTGAGTCACGATCACATGCGGAACGAACCCGCGGATCTCATCGACCGTCTCGCGGCGGTTCTCATCGATATTGACCACCACATGCGTAGGCGCCAGCGCCCGCAGGCGCTCAAGCTTGACGTCCTTGGTGCCGCCCACCTTGGCAACGGCACGCACGGCAGGCTCGGGATGGATGCAAAAGCCGGTGCGCGCCACCACCTGCGGCCCAAGCCCCAGCGCAAACAACAGCTCCGTCACCGATGGCACCAGCGAAGCGATACGCACCTCCCCGGCAGCGGGGCCATGCAAGACGCCTGCGGCATCCTGCCAGGTCATGACTGCTTGTCCTGGCTGCGCGGCTTGCGCGGCGCGCGCGAGAAAAGCGCATCGTAGAGCCAGCGCGGCATCAAATGCAGGATGGACGCCACCACGCCCATCTGCCACGGCACCACGGCGAAGCGGCGGCCCGCAGCAATAGCACGCACCGCCTTGCGGGCGAATACGTCGGCATCCATCAGGAAAGGCATGCGATAGGGATTGTGCTCGGTCATCGGCGTGCGGATATAGCCGGGCGCGATGGTGACCACGCGGATGCGCTCGCGGCGCTGTTCCAGGCGCAGGCTTTCGAGCAGCTTGATTACGGCGGACTTGGAGGCGCTGTGGGCGCCGCCGCCGGGCAGCCCGCGCACGCCGGCCACGCTGGCAATGCCGACCAGCGTGCCGCGCCAGCCGCCGGCGCCGGGAGCGCGCTCGCGCATGGGCTGCATGAACGGCTGGAAGGTAGTGAGTACGCCGAACCAGTTGGTGTCCATCACCATGCGGAAGGCTTCAAGATCCTCGCGCTCGCTGGCCACGGTGCCGACCGATACGCCGGCGTTGGCGATCACCACATCGGGGCAGCCGAAATGATCGAGGAAGTCCTGGGCGGCGAGCTGCATGGCGGCGGCATCGCGCACGTCCGCGGCATAAACGCGCACGGCGTTGGGGTTGGGCAGGCTGCGGGCAAATTCGCGCAGCACGTCTTCGCGCCGGCCAACCAGTCCGAGGATGGCGCCCTGCGCGGCGTACTCGCGCGCCAGGGCCTGGCCGAGTCCGCTCGACGCGCCGGTAAGAAAGACTTTCAGTGCTCGCATCGGGTGGGTCCAGGGGAAACTGCAACACTGTTCATGCCGACAGCCCCATCCCGGCGCGGGCCGGACGCCGCTGCGCCACGCCGGCGCCGGCGGTGCCGGTCGACCGCTGGCGGCCAGGGCTGGCCGCCGCAGGGAATTTACATCTTCTTGTCGCGGACCTGGCCGACAAGGTAATCCAAGGTCTGGATGGCCGCGCCCTTGGTGCCGGCGATGGACGGCGAGGTCACGTACTTGCCCTGCACCACCATGGTCGGCACGCCGTCGACCTTGTAGGCGTCCGCGATCTTGTTGGCGCGTTGCGAGTTGGTGGTCACGGAGAACGAGTTGTAGGCGTCGAGGAACGCCTTGCGGTCAATGCCGTTCTTGGCCATGAAGTCGGCGATCTCGTTCGGGTCCAGCATGCGCTTGCGGTCGACGTGCATGGCGCTGAAGACCTTGCTGTGCATGGCGTCAAGCTTGCCGAGGGATTCCAGCGCATAGAAGATCTTGGTGTGCGGCAGCAGGTCGTCGCGGAAGGCCACCGGCACGCGCTTGAACACGACGTCCTTGCCTTGCTTGCTCACCCAGGCTTCCAGCTCGGGCTCGAAATCGAAGCAGTGCGGGCAGCCGTACCAGAAGAACTCGGTGACTTCGATCTTGCCCGGCGCGACGGGCTGCGGCGCTTTCAGGACCTGATATTCCTTGCCCGAGGTGGGCGTGGCTGCCTGGGCGGGCGCGGTCATCAGGAAACCGGTCACAGCGACCAGCGTGGCGAACAAGGTGGCGAGTTTCTTCATATGGCGCGGCTTTCGAAAATGGGCAATGAGCGTATGACAGCGGCGGGGCGTTCCGGTTCAGCGAACGCCCCGGGTTGTTACTGCTTGGTAAAACGGATCACCGAAGCTTCGAAGCCCGACGACTGCAGCCGGTCGCGCGCGCGGTTCATATCTTCGATCTTGTTGAACGGCCCCAGGCGCACGCGATAGAGCTTGACACCATTGACGTCGCGCTCGGTCACCTTGGCCTCGAAACCCTGCATGGCCAGGTTGGCCTTCTGGCGGTCAGCGTCGTCCTGCGAACGGAAGGCGCCCACCTGCAGCAGGTAGCCGACCTTGTTGGCATCGGCCTGGGCGATCTCGGCGATCGGGTCGGCGACGGGCTTCTCGGCCGGCTTCTCGGCGGGCTTCTCGGCAGGCTTTTCCGCCGGTTTCTGCGCGGGCTTCTCGGCCGGCTTTTCCGCAGGCTTCTCGGTCGGCTTCTCGGTTGGCTTCTCAGCCGGTTTTTCGGCGGGCCGGTTGGCGGCCACCGGGGGCTGGCGCTCAGGCGGCTTCACCGTGGGCGCCGGACCGGCGGGCTGCTCGGGCTCGGCGGCAGGCCCGACGGGCCTGGCCGGCGTCTTGCTCCACAGCGGCTTGTTGGGATCCGTCGGGGCTTCCTGCGCCGGGGCCGGGGCCGGCAGGTTGCTGACGATATTGCCGGGCTCGGACGGCTTCTGAGCGCCCTTTTGCTGGAATGGCGCCGGCGACTTGGTGATGTACAGGGCGACCACTACCGCGATCGCCAGGCCGACGATCAGGCCCAGCACCAGTCCCAGGAACGTACCTCCGCGCTGCGGGGCGCGGCTGGCATTGCGCAGGGCGCGCTTGCGTTGCTGTTGCATGAATTCCTCTAGCGTGATGGCGCGATTATAGAGCCTGCGCCAATCCCGGCATCACTGTCTGTGGTCAAGACGACACGCTTGCCCGTGCCAGGGGGCGAGCCCCCGGCGCGGGGCGCTTACATCCGTTGCGGCGCCGAGACACCGATCACCGCCAGCCCGTTGCGCAACACCTGCCGCGTCGCGGCCAGCATCGCCAGACGGGCCAGTTTGACGGCCTCGTCATCCACCAGCACGCGGTCGGAGTTATAGAAGGCATGGAAATCGCCCGCCACGTCCCGCAGGTAGAAGGCGACCGCGTGCGGCGCCAGTTCGTCCGCCGCGGCCGCCAGCATGTCCGGGAAATCGGCCAGGCGCTGGCCCAGGGCGAGCGCCTGCGGGGTGGCATCGGGGCCGGTCACGGGCGCCAGGTCGGCGCCGGCCAGCGCGGGAAGCCTGGCTTCCCAGTCGGCGCCGCCCCAGGATTCGAAGATCGAGCAGATCCGGGCATGGGCGTACTGCACGTAATACACCGGGTTCTCGTCGTTCTGCTTGAGCGCGAGGTCAACATCGAAAATGAATTCCGTATCCGCCTTGCGCGATAGCAGGAAGAAGCGCACCGCATCGCGCCCGCGCGTGAAGTGCTCGGGCCAGTCGGCCACGCCGGCTTCCAGGCAGCCGCGGATGGTCTCGCCGCCTTCCGCGCCGTTGCTCCACTCGATCAGGTCGCGCACGGTCACATAGGAACCGGCGCGCTTGGAGATCTTGACCTCCTCGCCGTTCTTCATGACGGTGACCATCTTGTGCAGGATGTAGTCGGGGTAGCCCACGGGGATGCCGATTTCCAGCCCTTGCAGGCCCGCGCGCACGCGCGCGATGGTGCCGTGGTGGTCGCTGCCCTGCACGTTGATGACCTTGGTGAAGCCGCGCTCCCACTTGCTGGTGTGGTAGGCCACGTCCGGCACGAAGTAGGTATAGGTGCCGTCGCCCTTGCGCATGACGCGGTCCTTGTCGTCGCCGTCATCGGTGGTGCGCAGCCACAGCGCGCCTTCGTTCTCGTAGGTCTTGCCCTTGTCCACCAGCGATTTCACCGCGGCCTCTACCTTGCCGTCGCTGTAGAGGGACGATTCCAGGTAGTAGCGGTCGAACTTGACGCCGAACGCCCGCAGGTCGATGTCCTGCTCGTTGCGCAGGTAGGCCACGGCAAACTTGCGGATCGACTCGATGTCCTCGACGTTGCCGGAGGCCG
Organism: Cupriavidus sp. SK-3; assembly: GCF_000611145.1. NCBI lineage: Bacteria > Pseudomonadati > Pseudomonadota > Betaproteobacteria > Burkholderiales > Burkholderiaceae > Cupriavidus > Cupriavidus sp. SK-3. Next base: position 4,549 of record NZ_JFJV02000011.1, read on the forward strand.
TCACGGCGTCGCCGTCGGATGCGCGCACGGTCTTGCCGGCCAGGAAGTCGGCGGCGATGTCGGCGATATAGTCGCCGTTGTAGGCCGATTCAGGCCAGCCGGCATCGCCCGGCTTGAGGCCGCGGGCACGCGCCTGCACGGAGGTCGCCAGGGTCTGGATCTGCACGCCGGCGTCGTTGTAATAGAACTCGCGGTGCACGGCGAAACCCTGCCAGTCCAGCAGGTTGGCAAGCGCATCGCCCAGCGCCGCCTGGCGGCCGTGCCCCACGTGCAGCGGACCGGTCGGGTTAGCCGAGACGAACTCGACCAGCACCTTGCCGCGCGCGCCCTGCTCCTGGGCGCCATAGCGGTTGCCCTGCTCGAGCACCGCGCGCAGCACGTCGGCCTTGGCGGCCGGCGTCAGGCGCAGGTTGATAAAGCCGGGACCGGCAATCTCAAGCCCGGCCACCAGGCCGGCGGTACGCGCGTCGGCCTTGACCGCATCGACAATCTGCTGGGCCAGCTCGCGCGGGTTGCGCTTGAGCGAGCGGGCAACCTGCATGGCGAGGTTGCAGGCCAGGTCGCCGTGGGCGGCCACCTTGGGGCGTTCGAAGGTGGCAGCGGGCAGGGCGGCGTCGGCCGGAGCGAGTGCGCGCACCGCGTCGTTGAACGCAGCGGCAAGATTGGTGGTCTGAACTGGCAGCATGGATGTCGTGGCCCTGAGGCGGTTGTCTGGTGCCGCCGCGGCGGTCCGGAAGCGGCGGCACCGTCACGGGCGGCATGTGGAGGCCGCGCCGCGTGGCAGGCAATGAATTGCAGAACGCGGAATTTTATCAGGTGCTATGCTGACATCATGCAGCGGGCCTCAAACCGGCCGTTGCGCACCCCGGACCGACTCCCGGACAAGCCGCGCGGTCATGTACTTCGCTGTACGCCAAGGAAAGGATAAATCATGCTGATCACCTTCAAATCCCACGCGTCGCAAGATCTGATCATGATGAGGGATCTTGCCGTCACGCTCCTGGGGATTATCGGCAAGCACCTGGGAGAGCGCGGGGTGATCACCACCGAGGAACTGCCTCGCTGCATCCACAAACTGGAAGCCGCGGTGACGGACGCCAAGAGGGTGCACCCGGCCGAGTCGTCGGTATCCCCGGGCAAGCAGGACGAGGAGCAGGAAGAAGAGCCCTTGCACCTGGGCCAGCGGGCCTACCCATTCCTCGACATGCTGCGCGCTTCCCTGCGCGAGAACACCGAGGTCATGTGGGGCGTGTAGGCGCCGCGCCGGACCTGAACAGCCCGTAATAGCGGAGGCAGGCGCCGGCTGGCGGCTCCCCCGCCGTGGCGGAGCCCTTGCCGTGGCGGAGCCCTTGCCGCCGGCACCCTTTCCGCCGGCGGCGCATTCTGGCTTCGGCCTCGCGCCGCCCCCTCTTCCGCCCGAAATCCCGGATTGAACTAAAAAAGCCCGGCCGATGTTCCCGGCCGGGCGCGCCGGATCAGGGAGTCGATCCGGAAGGGGGAAGAATCGCCTTATTCGATGAGGCGCATGAATCACTAACGGCGCCGGATGGCTAGCCCTTGACCAGCATGTCCGCAAGGTCGTCCGCGTGCTCTTCCTCGACTGCAAGGATGTCTTCCAGCATGCGGCGCGTGGTTGGATCGCGATCGCCCATGTACTGCACCATCTCCCGATAGCTCTCGATGGCAATACGCTCGGCCACCAGGTTTTCCCTGATCATGTCGCTCAGCGATCCGGCCTCGACGTATTCGGAGTGGCTACGCGCCGACAGGGTGTCCGGCGAAAAATCGGGCGCCCCGCCAAGCTGTACGATGCGCGCCGCGATGCGGTCGGCGTGGCCCTGCTCTTCATCGGAGTGGACCTTGAACTCGGCGGCGACCGGCTCGGCGTGAATTCCCTTGGCCATGAAGTAGTGGCGCCGGTAGCGCAGCACGCAGACCAGTTCGGTGGCCAACGCCTCGTTGAGCAGCTTCAGTACGGTAGTGCGGTCCGCGCCGTAGTCCTGCGTGACGGCGCCATCCGCCGTATGCTTGCGGGCGCGCTCGCGCAATGCCTTGACGTCGGACAGGAGGCCACCGCTTGTGCCTTTCTCATTCCGGGATGGATGATTCTTGCCTTTGCCGACGACTGGCTTCTCTGTAACCGGGGTGTCCATGGCGATCATGCTCCTGTGGGGTGAGGGGGATGGCCTCTGCCGGCCCTGCGCAAGTACGATGTGCTTCGACCTGTTTCAGTGCGTGCTTCGGTGCGGTCGGACGCGGCGCATCAGTCCTCTCTGTTACGTCCGTTGGCAGCCAGCAGCAAACCGACGAATGCACCCACAGCCGCTGCTATGCCGATGGCCTTCAGCGGCGATGCAGCCACGCTCTGCTGAACGCCGTCCACGGCGTAGTCGACGCGCTCTCGTGCCCGGCTTGCGCCATCCAGCGTGGCGCGGCGCAGGTGGTCGCCCAGTGCACGCGTGCGGTCGTGCAGCCGGCGTCCTGCCTGCACGGCTTCGGACGAGCCTTCGCGCCCCAGCACTCCCATGGTTTGCTCGAGTTGCGCGATCAGTGCCCTGAGCTCGCCGGCAACCGGCCCCGCAGCATCGCGGGTATCGCGCGCGGCATGCCTGATCTGGCGGACCGTGCTCTCGGCACTATCGGCCAGGTGGTTCACTTCCTTTCGGACCTTCGGGTTGTTGGTCAGCATCGCCTTATCTCCGTTTCGTCTGAGGACGCTCTGTGATTCCGTTCGTGCTGTGCGCCGCCTGCGCCTAGCGCCTGACCAGGCTGATCACGAAGGTCACAAGGGCGACCACCAGGAAGATGAAGAACAGGATCTTGGCGATTTCGACGGCGCCTGCTGCGATGCCCCCAAAGCCGAACACGGCGGCAATCAGGGCGATGACAAAGAACACGACTGCGTAGTGCAACATGGTGATGGCTCCCTAAGTGAATTGCGCTACCGCGCCACGCGGCGCGGACCTGGCAAGTGGCAGCACCTGGCGCCTGGCTATTTCACCGCTTTGAACACGGTCACGCCCAGGACAAGGAACAGTACGAACAGCACCAGGAAGATGAAGAACAGGATTTTGGCAATGCCGGCCGCGCCGGCAGCGATACCTGTAAATCCAAGCAGGCCGGCGACCACGGAAACCACAGCGAAAATAAGCGCCCATTTCAGCATTGACGTTCTCCCTCTTCCCTCGCTGGCTTGCGCGAGACCGCGCAAGGTCATGGCTACATGGTAGAAACCGCCTCGCCGCGCAGACACCGATGGCGCACCGATTCGCTTGTCAGCCAATTCCTACAGGATCCGGATTGGCGCAGCCTCGCGCGCAGCGGCCGCGCACTGCAGGTTGACCGGGGGCCGTCGATGTGCTTCCATCGACGCCGACAGGGTGCATGCCTGGCCCGGACCTCGCCCCGCGCCACGCGGCGCGGGAACGCCCACCGGCCAGTCACCCGTTTTCGGGAAACGACAATGTTCAAGCAGTCAATGTTGCGCTCCACCTTGCTGCTGGCGGGCGGCATCGCGCTTACCGTGGTGGTGTTGATCGCCTCCGAGGCGGGCAACATCCGCTTGCGACAGGGATATACGCAGGTGATCCAATCGCAGCAGGTGCAGGGCCAGATCACCGCCCTGCTTGGCGAGCTGGTCAATGCCGAGGCAGGCCAGCGCGGCTTCCTGCTGACAGGCAAGGAGAGCTACCTGCAACCCTATTACCAGGCATTGCCCCGCATCAATGCGCTGATGAGCGCACTGCGCAACCGCTACGCGGACGACGCGGAAGCGCTCAAGCTGTTCACGCAGGCGTCTACCGCCGTCAACCGCAAGCTGACCGAGATGGACCTGACGCTGATCTACGGCAAGCGCGACGTGGAAGTGGCGCTGGACCTGGTGCGCACCGACTTCGGCAAGCAGACCATGGACAACGCGCGGCGCGGGCTGGAGGCACTGCTCCAGCGCGAAGCCGGATCGGTGTCGCAAAGCCTGGAGTATGCCGACCGCGATCTCGCGCTATCGCGTTACGGCATTGGCCTGCTGACCGCCATCAATATCGTGCTGCTGATCGTGGTGGGCTTGCAGCATTCGCGGCGCATGGCGGTATCGGAAGCCGCGCGCAGCGAGCTGGAAGAAGAAAGCGCGCGCCTGGACAGCATGGTGCGCGCGCGCACCCGCCAGCTATCGGCACTGGCCTCTCACCTGCAACGTGTTACCGAGGACGAGAAGACGCGGCTGGCGCGCGAGCTGCACGACGAACTCGGCGCCATCCTGACCGCCACCAAACTCGATATGCACTGGGTGCGCCGCCGCATACAGGAATCCCATCCCGACGTGGCGGAAAAACTCACCCGCGTGATGCTGCATGTGGACCAGGGCATCCAGATCAAGCGGCGCCTGATCGAAGACCTGCGCCCCACGGTGCTGCTCAACCTGGGCCTGAAGGAAGCCATCGGCCAGTTGGTGGAGGAGGTCGCCGCGCGCAACCAGTGGGACTCGGATGTGAAGCTTGCCGAAGCGGTGCCGCCGCTGCGCGACGACGCGGCCATCGCGCTTTACCGTATCGTGCAGGAGTCGCTGACCAACGCGAGCAAGTATGCCGATGCCAGGCGCGTGGCCATTACGCTGGATTGCGCCGACGGCGTGCTTCTGCTGACCGTGAGCGACAACGGGCGCGGGCTGCCGGCGGACTTCGAATCGCGGCGCAGCGTTGGTCACCACGGCCTGCTGGGCATGGAGCAGCGCGTGATTGCGCTGGGCGGCACACTGGACATCCGCTCGGAGGCCGGCGCCGGCGTGACCATCCGGGTCGAGGTGCCGCTGACCGATGCCATCGTAGCGCCGCCGCGCGAGGAAGATGACGATTTCGGCGATGAGTTGCAGGATGAGCCTGAAAGTGCGCCGCCGGATACGTCGCTGGATACGCCGGTGGTCGCCCCGGCGAGCATGGCCGCAAGCACGCCAGCCGCCACACCCACGGCCACGCCCGGCGGCGAGGCGCCGCGCCAGCAGGGCCAGGATACCGGGCCGTAATACGGCCAGCCAAAGCAAAAGGGGCCCCGCGGAGCCCCTTTTGCTTTGCCGTGCCCGTCCGGGCGCGGCGATTCGCGCCTTACATCTTCTGCTTGGTGCTCTCGGCGGCGCCTTGCACCTTCTCGCCGCCCTTTTCGATATCCTTGCCGGCGCCGGCCATCGTATTGCAACCGGTCACCAGGACGACACCCGCCAGGGCACACAGCGCCATCAGCTTTCTCATGATCTTCTCCTTGCTCTAGGTTGACGCGGCATGGCCGCGATAGGGACTACCGGTACTGCCGGACTGACCTGAATGCGTCGTCCAATGCCATCGTCCCGAGACAAGAACGCGAACAATTCAATCGCCCGACTGCGCGTATTCCTCGATGACGCGGAACACTTGCTCAAGTTCGAGCGACTTGTCGAAAAAATAGTCCGCCCCGGCCTCGGTGCACTGGCGCCGGTAAGTGGGCACCTGGGCGTGATTGGTGTACACGATGCGGATGCCAGATGCGTGGGTCTTCTGCATGGCACGAAGTACATTGATGCCATTGCCTTGCCGCAATTGCAGATCGACGATGACGACCTCGTACTTGCCCGCCTCGTAGAGGCGCAGCGCCGAGCTTTCGGTATCCGCCCAATCGACAGTCTCGACAAACGGGAATGCGCTCAGGTATTCAAGCAACATACCTCGCAAGACCGCCGAGTCCTCGATTAGCAGGACCCGCAGCGCTCGATACGAAGGGGCTGCGGCTTGATCCAACATGACTTAATGGTAGCAACAGAGTATGGAGAGAAACTATCGGCGTCCGTCCTACAGCGGCGCCGCGCGGGCGGGGGATTTCCGTTCCGGCAACGCCGCATCCACGGCTTGCAGGGCCACCGCGGGCGGCATCCGGAGGCGGGCCACGCAGGATAGCAAACGCAGGGGAATGGGCATCGCGCCCGCGCCGCCTACTCCACCAGACCGTTCTTGATGGCGTAGTAGGTCAGGTCGGCATTGGTCTTCATGCCCATCTTTTCGAGGATGCGCGAGCGGTACGTGCTTACCGTCTTGACGCTCAGGAACAGTTCCTCGGCGATCACCGAGACAGACTGGCCGCGCGAAAGCTTGCAGAAAATCTGGAACTCGCGCTTGGACAAGGTCTGGTGCAGCGGCTGATTGGTCGGCTTATCCAGCCCGCCAATGAGCAGGTCCGCCACGTTCGCGCTGACATAGCGCCGGCCCTGGGCCACGGTGCGGATCGCCTTGACCAGGTCGTCAGGCGCGCTTTCCTTGGTCAGGTAGCCGGACGCGCCGGCGCGAATCAGGTTGATGGCGTACTGGTCTTCCGGATAAGTGGAAAGGATCAGCACCGGAAGGTCGGGATGCCGCTGGCGCAGCAGCTTGAGCACGTCGATGCCATTGCGATCGGGCATCGAGATATCGAGTACCACGACATCGAACTCGAGCTCGCGCAGGCGCGTCATCACTTCGTCACCGCTGGCAGCTTCCCCTTCCACCCGGATATCGGGCTCGTCGGCAATGAACTGGCGCAGACCAGCGCGCACGATCTGGTGATCGTCGGCGATCAAAACGCGAATCATGGGATTCTCCCTGGGCATGGATGCCCCAGCTCTCGGGAGCGGCGGGGCTAATGCATTGTAGAGCTTGCAAAGCCGCGCGAATGTCGGTGTAAGGCTGACACGCCCCGTGCAGGCCGCGCAAACGGAAAAGGGACGGGTTGAAAACCCGTCCCTTTCGTTCCAGCCCGGCCGCGCGCCGCTCGGCGCGCTCCAGGCTTGCCGGCCCAGGCTTACTGGACCTTGGTCGCCGCGCCGGTATCGGCGGCCGCGCTGGTGTCGGCTGCGGCTTCGCCCTTCTTGCTCTTGGCGTGGCTGGTGTGCTTCTTGGTCTTGGCGGTGGGCTTGGCCTGCGCGCCGGTAGCAGCGTCTGCCTTGGCGTCCAGGCCGGCGTTCACGCCTGCGCCAGCCGCTGCACCCTTGTCTGCGGGCGCGCTGACCGCGGGCGCCGAGATGGCGCCGGTGGCACCAGCCTTCGCATCAACGCCAGTACCTTGCGCCATGGCCAGCGAGGAAGCGGCAGCGATCGAGAGAGCGGAAAGGGAGATCAGCAGTTTATTCATTGAGAGGCTCCTGGCAGTTTGCGCCGCCGCGAAACATTCGCTGCGGTGTTCACTTGATGTGAGCCCTCAGTCTAGGGATGCGGAGCCGCGCGGTCTGTTAGGAGATGTAATGCCTTGTAAGGAGTGGTGAAGAACTTACAAAGTCACATCGGCAGGCCCGGAGGAGCTTTTCCCTGCTTGCCCAATGGCTTGCGGCGGCGCGGGGGCACAAAACGCCGCCGCCGCCGCACGCATGCGGTTACAGGTTAGGCGCGAGCGCGCGCTCCAGCACGCTGCGTTCTTCGCCACGGCGCGCCACCATGTCGTCGAGTTGGTCCTGTCCGATCTTGCCCACGGAGAAGTACGTGGACTCCGGATGCGCCAGGTAGAAGCCGCTCACCGAGGCCGCGGGCGTCATCGCCAGCGAGTCGGTGATGCCCATGCCGATCTCGGCCGTATTGAGATAGTCGAACATCGGGCCCTTGACGGTGTGCTCCGGGCAGGCCGGATAGCCCGGGGCCGGACGGATGCCGCGATAGCTTTCGGCGATCAGTTGCTCGTTGGTCAGCACCTCGCCGGCGTCGTAGCCCCACAGATCCTTGCGCACGCGTTCGTGCAGGCATTCGGCGAAGGCTTCGGCCAGACGGTCGGCCAGCGACTTAAGCATGATCGCGCTGTAGTCGTCGTGGTCGGCCTCGAACTGCGCTTCCTTCTTGTCCACGCCGATGCCGGCGGTGACGGCGAACACGCCGATGTAGTCGGCGACGCCGCTGTCCTTGGGCGCGACGAAATCGGCGAGGCAGCGGTTGGGCCGCATCACGCCGTCGATCACCGGACGCTCGCTCTGCTGGCGCAGGTTGTGCCAGGTCAGCGCGACCTGGCTGCGGGTCTCGTCGGTGTAGATCTCGATATCGTCGTCGTTGACGGTGTTGGCCGGCAGCAGGGCCAGCACGCCGTTGGCTGTCAGCCAGCGGCCCTGGATCAGGCGTGCCAGCATCGCCTTGCCGTCCGAGAACACGCGGCGGGCGGATTCGCCGACGATCTCGTCATTGAGGATGTCGGGGAATTTGCCGGCCAGGTCCCAGGTCTGGAAGAACGGCGCCCAGTCGATGTAGTTGGCCAGCTCGGCCAGGTCGTAGTTGCGGAAGATGCGGCGGCCGATGAATTTCGGCCGGGGCGGCACGTAGGTGCTCCAGTCGACCGGCGTCTTGTTGGCGCGCGCCTGCGGCAGCGTCACCATCGGCGTGGCCTTTTTGTTGGCGTGCTGGTGGCGAATGCGCTCATAGTCGGATTTCAACTCGTCCAGATACCTGGTCGCGCCCTCGTCCGACAGCAGGCTCGACGCCACGCTGACCGAGCGCGAGGCGTCCGGCACGTAGACCACCGGGCCTTCGTAGTGCGGCGCGATCTTGACAGCGGTATGCACGCGCGAGGTGGTGGCGCCGCCGATCAGCAGCGGGATCTTCTTGATGCGGAAGTAGTCGTCGCGCTGCATCTCGGAGGCGACATAGGCCATTTCCTCCAGCGACGGCGTGATCAGCCCGGATAGCCCGACGATATCCGCGCCTTCGACCTTGGCGCGCGCCAGGATCTCGTTGCACGGGACCATCACGCCCATGTTGACCACTTCGAAGTTATTGCACTGGAGCACCACCGAGACGATGTTCTTGCCGATGTCGTGCACGTCGCCCTTGACCGTGGCGATCACGATCTTGCCGCGCGCCTTGACGTCGCCGCCGGCCTCGGCCAGCAGGCGCTTTTCTTCTTCGATATAGGGCAGCAGGTGGGCCACGGCCTGCTTCATCACGCGGGCGCTCTTGACCACCTGCGGCAGGAACATCTTGCCGGCGCCGAACAGGTCGCCCACGATGTTCATGCCGTCCATCAGCGGGCCTTCGATCACCTCGATCGGGCGGCCGCCGCGCGCTTCCACCTGCTGGCGCACTTCCTCGGTGTCTTCCACGATGAAGGTGGTGATGCCGTGCACCAGCGCATGCGACAGGCGGTCGCCAACGTGCACCGGGTTTTCCGGCGTGCCGCGCCACAGCAGGTTCTCTTCCTTCTTGGCGCCACCGCCCTTGAAGCGGTCCGCGATCTCAAGCAGGCGGTCGGTGCTGTCCTCGCGGCGGTTGAGCACCACGTCTTCCACGCGCTCGCGCAGTTCGGGGTCGAGCTGGTCGTACACGCCGAGCTGGCCGGCGTTGACGATGCCCATGTCCATGCCCGCCTTGATGGCGTGGTACAGGAACACGGTGTGGATGGCCTCGCGCACGGCATCGTTGCCACGGAAGGAGAACGACACGTTGGACACGCCGCCGCTGACCTTGGCGTACGGCAGGTTCTGCTTGATCCACGCGGTGGCCTCGATGAAGTCCACCGCGTAATTATTGTGCTCCTCGATACCGGTCGCCACCGCGAAAATGTTCGGGTCGAAAATGATGTCTTCCGGCGGGAAGCCGACTTCGTTGACCAGGATGTCGTAGCTGCGCTTGCAGATCTCGGTCTTGCGGGCAAAGGTATCGGCCTGGCCCTGCTCGTCGAAGGCCATTACCACGGAAGCGGCGCCATAGCGGCGGATCAGCTCGGCGTGATGGCGGAACTGCTCCTCCCCCTCCTTGAGCGAGATCGAGTTCACCACGGGCTTGCCCTGCACGCATTGCAGGCCGGCCTCGATCACTTCCCACTTGGACGAGTCCAGCATGATGGGCACGCGCGCGATATCGGGCTCGGAGGCGATCAGGTTGAGGAACCTCACCATGGCGGCCTTCGAGTCCAGCATGGCCTCGTCCATGTTGATATCGATGATCTGCGCGCCGTTCTCGACCTGCTGGCGTGCCACCACCAGCGCCTCGTCGAACTGGCCGTTGAGGATCATGCGGGCGAAGGCCTTGGAGCCGGTGACGTTGGTACGCTCGCCGACGTTGACGAAGAGCGTGTCCTCATCGATGGTGAAAGGCTCGAGGCCGGACAGGCGCATCGGGCGCGGCGGCAGGGTATCGTTGGTCATGGCTTGATCTTGTTCTGTGGGCTCGCGATGCATGTTCAGGCGGCGGCGCGGTCGTCGCCGTCGCGGTACTGGCCAGGCCAGGCGCGCGGCTTCTTGCTGGCCACGCTCCGCGCGATGGCGGCGATGTGCTCGGGCGTGGTGCCGCAGCAGCCGCCCACCAGGTTGACCAGGCCGGACGCGGCGAACTCTTCCACCAGCGACGACGTGACCTCCGGGGTTTCGTCGAAGCCGGTATCGCTCATCGGGTTGGGCAGGCCGGCATTGGGGTAGCACGACACGGCCGCGTCGCAGATCTTGGCCAGTTCGGCGATGTACGGGCGCATCAGCGTGGCGCCCAGCGCGCAGTTCAGGCCGAAGGTGATCGGGCGGGCGTGGCGCAGGCTGTTCCAGAACGCTTCGACGGTCTGGCCCGACAGAATGCGGCCGGAGGCATCGGTCACGGTGCCGGAGATCATCACGGGCAGGCGCTCGCCAGTGTCCTCGAACAACTGGTCGATGGCGAACAACGCGGCCTTGGCGTTGAGCGTGTCGAAGATGGTTTCCACCAGGAACACGTCCGCGCCGCCTTCCAGCAAACCCTTGCCCTGCTCGTAGTACGAATGGCGCAGTTCCTCGAAGGTCACGTTGCGCGCGCCCGGGTCGTTGACGTCCGGCGAGATGCTGGCGGTCTTCGGCGTGGGGCCGAAGGCGCCGGCCACAAAGCGCGGCTTGTCCGGCGTGCTGTACTTGTCGCAGGCTTCGCGCGCCAGCCTGGCGGCGACGACGTTCATCTCGTACGCCAGGTCCGCCATCTTGTAGTCTTCCTGCGCCACGGCCGTGGCACCAAAGGTGTTGGTCTCGATCAGGTCGGCGCCGGCGGCCAGGTACTGCTCGTGGATCTCGCTGATGACCTGCGGGCGGCTCAGCAACAGCAGTTCGTTGTTGCCCTTGACGTCGACATGGTGCCCGGCGAAGCGTTCGCCGCGGTAGTCCGCCTCGGTCAGCTTGTAGCGCTGGATCATGGTGCCCATGGCACCGTCCAGGATCAGGATGCGCTCGCGCAGCAGGGCCGGCAGGTTGGCCGCCCGGGTATAGGGGCGCGCGGGAGGAAGCGAGGCGGGACGTGGGGCGGCGCTCATGTGGGGCTCGACAGCAAGGGAAAAGACTGCGATTTTATCAGTTGCATCAATGGTTTGCGGAATATCGGACCCGGGCCGGCCAGTGCGCGCGAAGGCGCTCGCGGGTTGCCGCATGGCACCGCCCGGCCCTACACTGGGGAACCTTCCCATCACCGAGAAGCCTTTCCCATGCAACACCTTAGTCCCGGCGACGCGCAAACCCTGCTCAGCGAATCGCCCGATGCGCTCTTCATCGATTGCCGCAGCGAGATGGAATACCTCTTCGTGGGACACCCAAAAGGGGCGCACAACGTGCCCTGGAACGATGGCCCGGACTGGGAGGTGAATCCGCATTTTGTGCAGTCGGTGAAGAAACTGGCGGGACAGGCGTCGGCCCGCCCGGTGCTGCTGATCTGCCGCAGCGGCAACCGCTCGACAGCGGCCGCGAGAGCGCTGGAGGGCGCGGGGTTCTCCACGGTCTACAACGTCCTGCACGGCTTCGAGGGCGACCTGGACGCCGAACGCCATCGCAATACGCTCAACGGCTGGCGCCACGCCGGCCTGCCCTGGGAACAGTACTGAGAGACACCGGGAACACCGGGGACCGGCGCCTTGAAAACGAGAAGCCCGCGCAACGCGCGGGCTTCTCGCTTCCGTTCCACTCGCCGGCCGCCCTTGGGCGAGGAACCGGCAGAGGCGGCTACAAGCCTAGTGCATCACCAGCGGCTGAACCATCACGGTGTCGAACTTGCCAAGGAAATCATCCACCTCTTCCACCGACGGCTCGCTCTCGATCAGACGTTGCACGTCCGCGCGAAAGCTCTCGGCCATCTGGCCACCGAGGAAAATCTCGCGTTTCAGGTTCTTGTCGACGATTTCATAGCCGCCAGAGGCAAGAGGCGCATGCTCGACATCCGCACCAAACTCGACAATGCAGTAATTGTCGCTGTTGTAGATCATTTGCATGGCATACCTCCTGGCTGTCATGGGTAAGCGGCGGGCCAATGATTCTTCCGATTACCGGCACACTGGCCGGTTGCCCTCCGCGATTTCACCTCCAAGCTGAGGGTGTTTGCCGTGTTTTCAAGATTCTTGCTTCGGCGAACCGCAGGAATTAAGCGTTCCCTCACTACATTGGGCAACGGCGCTGTCAGCAAGTTCTTGAGTTATGTTCGAAAGATATTGCTGGAAATTACCGGATATCGCATCAGGGCGCCTCGCACTGTGCCCCACAAGCCGCATTACCAAGGAAAGCGTCGAGCACAGTGTGAAAACGCTCGGCTTGTTCGAGATGGGCAAGGTGCGCCGCCCGGGGCAACACTTCCAGGCGCGCGCCGGGGATGGTCGCGGCAATCTCGCGCGCCATCTCCGGAGGCGCGCCCTGGTCCTCCTCGCCGACCACCACCAATGTGGGGCAATGAATGCGTGCGATCGCCCCGGCCAGGTCGAATGCCATGATGGCCTGCCCCGATCCCACATAGCCGTGCACGGGCGTGGACAGGATCATTTCGCGCACGCGCTGCGCCTCCTCCGGATGCGCGGCCCGGTACGGCGCGCTCAGCCAGCGCTCCAGCGTGCTGTCAGCCACGCCCGCCATGCCGTGCGCCTCCACGTGGCCGATGCGGTCATGCCACATCGGGTGGGCATCCAGCGGGGTACGGTTGACGGTATCCACCAGCGTAAGCGACAGCAACCGCTCCGGATACCGCACTGCCATCGTCTGCCCGATCATGCCGCCCACCGAGACGCCAACGAAATGCGCCTCCGGCACCGCCAGCGCATCCATCAGGGCGGCCACGTCGTCGGCCATGCGGATCATCGAATAGGCGCCGATCGGCGCATCGCTCTGGCCATGCCCGCGCAGGTCGTAGCGCAGCACGCGATAGCGCGGCGCCAGGTGGCGCGCGGTGGCGTCCCACAAGGTATGGTTGGCACCCAGCGCGTGCGCCAAGATCACCCACGGGCCATCGCCCCCGTCGATGCGAACCTGGAGGCTGATATCGCCCACGCTGACGCGGCGGGCCTCGGATGGTGGCTGGGTGGCGCTCATGGCAGGTCTCCGGAAGTTGAGCAAACGCGGTGAACCACGGCGGCAACCGACGCGCCGCCGCTTGACGAATCCTTGACCACTCAGCGCAGCGCTTCGCTGTCGCGGTAGACGAGTTCGATCTGGGTGCCGTCGGGCTCCGTCTGGCGCAGCTTCACCGGCATCCACTGCAGCGACTGCGCCAGCCACACCTCCACCCGCCGGCGATCGTCCGCATGCCGCGGCAGGCGCATGAAATGCTTGGCGTGTACCGCTCCGCGACCGGTGTCGACGTCCTCCTCTCCCACATACTGCACCTGCATCGGCTCCAGGTCACGCGTATCCGCCACCTCGAAGGTTTCGGTGACGCCGGGCGTGGCGTAGCGCTGCGGATTGCCGCGGACCAGCCCGACCAGTTGCAGGAATACGCTGAAGCGGTCCTGGCCCGCGGCGGGCAAGGGCACCTGCTTGTTGCGCCCCTCGAAGACCAGGGCGCCGGCGGCGCGGTCGAAGCGGGCCGCCTCGCTGCGGTTGCGGCGGTTCTCCTCATAGCGCTCCGGCGCCAGGCCGCGTTCACTGAGTGCGCCGCTGCTGTGGAAGTTGAAACGGAACCACAGCACCCGTGTTTCCACCGCAAGCAGATAGCGCGCACCGTCCTGCTGCCAGCGGATGAGGCCATCCGGATTCTGTACGCCGTTGACGAAGCTGGAGTAGTGCAGCAGCCTGGACGGCGGCGGCGAATAGCGGATGCCGTCCGCCGGCAAGCCCGCGTCAGCAGCCGCGGGCGCGGATGCGGCACCCTGCCCGGCCTGGCCGCCGGCGCTCGCCATGGCCTGGCCGGAGCCAGGCGCAGTCAGCAGCGCCGGCGCCTCCGCGGTGGCAGGCGTCTCAGGGGGGGATTCCGGGAGCGATTCGGCCGGGACGGGTTCGGGCGCTGCCTCCGGCCGCGGCGCGGCGGGCCGCTTCTGCACAACGGGTGCCGGATGCGACGGCGCTTTCGCGGCCGGCGGCTCCGGCGGAGGCAGCAGGATGGCCTCGATCGCCGGCATGGCGGTCGGGTCGCCCGGCGGGCCGGGAAGGTGCATCAGGCCCACCACCACCAACAGGTGCACCGCCAGCACGAGCGCAAGCGCGAGCGCCAAGCGCACGCGGCGCGAGGCGGGCTTGTCAGGAAAGGCCGTTCGGCCCGTTCGTCGGGCTGCCACCAAGATAACCAAGCTCCGAAGAAATCTGCCTGGCGATGTCGCGTACGCGACGGTCGACCGTACCGCCCCATTCTGCATCGAATACGCTCTGCGCGCCGAGCACGATCAAAGCCATCGCGACATGGCCGTTGGCGTCGAACACCGGCATCGAGAATGCATTGATGCCCGGCAGCACGCCACCTTTGATGCGCGCCGCGCCATGCGCCCGCACATCCTCGCAGACCGCGTCGTAGTCGGCCAGCGAGCGCGGCAGGCCCGGAATATCGTCATGGCCGCGCTCGGCCAGTTCCCGTTCGACCAGCGGCCGCGTTTGTTGTTTCGGCAGATAGGCGCCATACAGGCGCCCGGTGGCGGAGTTGAGCATGGGCATGACGTCGCCCAGGCGCAGGCTTACCGTAACCGGGTGGCTCGACTCCTCCCAATGCACGATGGTCGGGCCGTGGTTGCCCCACACGGCGATGCCGATGGTCTGGTCCATTTCGTCGCGCAACTGCGACAGGATCGGGCGGGCCTTCTTGACCGGATCCAGCCGGTTCAGTCCCGCGAGGCCAAGCTGCAGCGCGAACGGGCCCAGGTCGTAGCGTCCGCCCACCGGGTCCTGCGCCACCATGCCCAGCCGCTGGAAACTGACCAGGTAGCGGTGCGCCTTGGCCGGATTCATGTCGGCGGCGGCGGCCAGGTCGCGCAGCATCATGGCGCGCGGCGACGCGGCCAGCGCCTGCAGCAACTTGAAGCCAACCTCGATCGACTGGATGCCGGAACGCAATTTGGAATCGTCTTCTTCGAGTTCGGTCATGCGGCAACTTGCGGAAAAACGGTGAATAAGCCATGCACGAATCACATCCCGGAATAATACGGGCGAGACGATCACGCAGGTTGGAACCTGAATTTACTATAGCGAAATCGATTTACCAATTTTTAAACCGTCGGTAGACTTTGAACGCACTTTGAACGCACTTTGAACACCGCTATACAGGCCGGGCGCTGATGCCATGACAACCGCACCGGCCAACCCCGGCGCGGCAGCCGCCATGCAACGCACATGGCGCGACGCGGCCGACTTCTACAGGAGACAACGATGACCCGCCTTTTCCCCTTTTCCCTGCTGCCCGCACGGCAAGCCTGGCGCGCCTGCGCGGTACCGCTGCTTGCCACGCTGGCGCTGGGAGCTGCCGTGCTGCCCGCCCGCGCCGCTGACAACTGGCCCACCCAGCCGATCCGCTGGGTGGTGCCCTACCCGGCCGGCGGCGGCACCGACGTGGTGGCGCGCACGCTGGGCCAGGCCATCACGCCGGCACTCGGCCAGCAGGTGGTGATCGACAACCGGCCGGGCGCGGCCACCATCGTCGGCGCC
>NZ_JFJV02000011.1:20351-29684 GCF_000611145.1 Cupriavidus sp. SK-3
CCGACGCCGTGGCACACAGCAAGCCTGACGGTTACACGCTGCTGACGGCCGATACCGCCACGCTGGCGGCCAATCCTTCGCTGTACAAGAAGCTGCCCTACAACGCCGAAAAGGATTTCGTGCATGTGAGCATGGTGGCGCGCTTCCCGCTGATCCTGGTCGCCACGCCGAACTTCCCGGCACGCACATTGAAGGAAGCGATCGAGTATGTGCAGAAGAATCCCGGCAAGGTCAATTTCGCCTCGCCCGGCGCCGGCAGCCCGCACCACCTGGCCATGGAACTGTTCATGGACCAGACCAGGACGAAGATGACACACGTGCCGTACAAGGGCGCTGCTCCGGCGGTGCAGGACCTGCTCGCCGGCCAGGTGGAACTGATGTTTCTCGACCTGGCGTCCGGCCAGCAGAACGTCGCCGCTGGCAAGGTGCGCGCCCTCGGCGTGGCCACGCCCAAGCGCCTGACGGCGCTGCCCACGGTGCCGACGGTGGCCGAGGCCGGCGTGCCCGGCTTCGAGGCCTATGCCTGGCAAGGCGTGGTGGTGCCGGCCGGCACGCCCAAGCCGGTAGTGACGCGCCTGAACGCCGAACTGGTGAAGGCGCTCAAGAGCGCCGACGTGCAGAAGCGCTTCGAAGGCATCGGCGTGGAGCCGGTATCCAGCACACCCGAGGAATTCGCCCAGTACGCCCATGCCGAAGCCGAGCGCTGGGGCAAACTGATCAAGGCCAAGGGCATCACGGTAGACTAGCGGGCCGCTTTTTTCCTAACGCATTGCATACATGAAACTCGCCACCCTCAAGGACGGCTCGCGCGATGGCCAGCTCGTGGTCGTCTCGCGCGACCTGAAGACCGCCCACTACGTCAACGATGTCGCCGGCAAGCTGCAGAACGCGCTGGACGACTGGAACTTCTATGCGCCGCAGTTGCAGGACGTCTACGACGCCCTGAACGCGGGACGCGCGCGCCATCCGTTCGCCTTCGACCCCAAGGCCTGCATGGCGCCGCTGCCGCGCGCCTACCAGTGGGCCGACGGCTCGGCCTATGTGAACCACGTGGAGCTGGTGCGCCGCGCGCGCGGCGCCGAGATGCCGCCCGAGTTCTGGACCGACCCGCTGATGTACCAGGGCGGCTCCGACGACATGATCGGCCCGCACGACGATATCGTGTGCGCCAGCGAAGCCTTCGGCATCGACTTCGAAGCCGAGATCGCCGTCATCACCGGCGACGTGAAGATGGGTGCCAAGCCCGAGCAGGCCGCCGACGCCATCCGCCTCATCATGCTGGCCAACGACGTGTCGCTGCGCAACCTGATCCCGGCCGAACTGGGCAAGGGCTTTGGCTTCTTCCAGAGCAAGCCGGCTACGGCGTTCTCGCCGGTGGCGGTCACGCCCGACGAGCTGGGCGAAGCCTGGCGCGAACGCCGCGTGCACCTGCCGATGACCGTGCACTGGAACAGCAAGAAAGTGGGCGCGCCCGACTGCGGCACTGACATGGTGTTCGATTTCGGCCAGCTCATCGCCCATATCTGCAAGACGCGCAATGTGCGGGCGGGCAGCATCGTGGGCTCCGGCACCATCTCCAACGTCGACCGCAGCAAGGGCTACTGCTGCATCGCCGAGAAGCGCATGCTGGAGATCATCGATGGCGGCCAGCCGGTCACCGGCTTCATGAAGTACGGCGACGCGGTCAAGATCGAGATGTTCGACGCGCAGGGCCGTTCGGTGTTCGGCGCCATCGACCAGCTGGTGTCGGCCCCGCACTAAGCCACCGCAGGTTCCTTGACGATGCCCTGCGCGAGCATGGCAGCGATCTCCCGCTCCCCATAGCCACATTCGGCAAGGAGCGCTCGCGTATCCTCCCCCAGCCGGGGCGACGGCCGCAGGTATTGCGCCGGCGTCTCGGACAGCTTCACGGGCAGCCCGATGGTCTTGATCGGGCCCGCCTCGGGATGCTGCTGCTCAACCACCATGCCGCGCGCGAGCGTTTGCGGGTGACTCAGGGCTTCGCCCACGGAGTGGACGGGCCCGGCCGGAACCCCCGCCTTGTCGAACGCGGCCAGCCAATGCGCTGACGACTGCGTCTTCAGGATCCCGGCGATCGCCGGCAACAGGGTGTCGCGATTGCCCATGCGGTCGGAATTGAGGCGATAGCGCGGATCCTCCAGCCACTCCGGACGGCCGAGCACTTGCGCAATCCGCTCCCAGTTCTTTTCGTTGGCGCCGCCAATGATGATATGGCCATCCTGCGTGGGGAACGCCTGGTACGGGGCGATGAGGACGTGCGCCGATCCGCTCGGGCCAGGGGACTCTCCCGTCGCGAAATGGATGGCGGCATGCCAATAGAGTTGCTGAAGGCCCGCTTCGATCAGCGAAGTCTCCACAATCTGGCCCCTGCCCGTCCTTTGCTTGTGCTGACAGGCGGCGAGGATACCGAATGCCGCGAGAATCCCTGCATTGATGTCGGCGATTGAATTGCCTGTACGCAGCGGCGGCCCGCCCTCCTCGCCGGTGATGCTCATCAGCCCCGTAAATCCTTGTGCGATCAGATCGAATCCGCCCTTATCGGCCGCGGGGCCGGAGCGGCCGTAACCCGAGATGGCGCAATAGACCAGACCGGGATTGATCGCCGAGAGCACGTCGTAGCCGAGTCCGAGTTTCTCCAGCGTCCCCTTGCGGAAATTCTCGATCACCACGTCTGCCTCGCGGATCATGCGAAGGAACACCTCGCGGCCCTCCGGCTTCTTGAGGTCCAGCGCGATGGCGCGCTTGTTCCGGTTCAGCATCAGGAACGGCGCGGACACGCCGTTGATCTGGGGATCCCGATAGCCGCGCGCATCGTCGCCGCCGTCGACCTTCTCGATCTTCACGACATCGGCGCCGAGGTCGGCAAGCATCATGCCGCAGGTGGGGCCGGCCATGATCTGGGCAAGCTCAAGCACGCGCATGCCGGCAAGCGCGCCGGGTGCGGGACGAGAATTGGTTTCTGACATCTCGGATCCTTGAATGAACGCTATCAATGCCCCGAGAAGCGCGGCGTTTCCTTGGCGAGGAAGGCCTTGAAGCCGGTTTGGAAATCCTCGGTATCGAAGCAGTCGAAACCCTCTTCGAGATCTCGTGCGGTGAGCGCGTCGCCGGCAACCAGCTTGCGTGCGAACTTCTTGTGCCAGTGCGCCACAAGTGGCGCCCCGGACGCGATGCGCTCGGCCGTGGCCCGGGCTTCCGCCGCGACCTGATCATCGGGAACCACCCGGCTGACCAGTCCCATGCCGTGCGCTTCGTCCGCGCCGAAGATGCGTCCCTCAAGCAGGATCTCCAGGGTGCGCGACTCGCCAACAAGCCGGATCAGCGGTGCCATCTCCTGGTAAGCCATGACCAGGCCGAGATTCTTGATCGGCGCCCCAAAGCGGCTGCCCTGCCCGCAGATGCGGATGTCGGCCATGGCGGCGACCTCCAGCCCGCCGCCGACACAGATGCCATGGATTTGCGCGACAACGGGATGCGGACAGTCCAGGATCGCCTGCGCGGTGCCGTGCATTACCTTCCCGTATGCGATGGCCTGCGCCTTGTTTGATCGCGCCACGGCAAACTCGGAGATATCGTTGCCGGGCGAGAACGCCCGCTCCCCGGCGCCCCGGATCAGCACGCAGCGCACCGACGTGTCATCGGAAAGCTGGCGAAATGCGTCGCCGAGCTGCTGCCACATCTGCAAGGTAAAGGCATTCAGCTTTGCGGGCCGGTTCAGCACCACCGTGGCGATCGCGCCATCGCGCCCGACCAGCAGCGGCGCTGCGTCGGGATCCTTGATATCCGTACTGGGAGCCTGGGTCATCGGTCCTTCTCCTTATCGCCCTTTTTCCCAAGGGACGGGGGCCTTATCATCGTCCGCACGGCAACGTTGTCCGTGCGCGGCCGAGCCTCCCGCCTTCCCGGTCCGACCGCCCAAGCCATTTGGTATACCATACTCCAAACAAGAAATTGGACGAAGGAAGATTTGCTCATGGTTTACCCACAAGACGATGTTTCGTCCGACGATGCGGCGGAGGCGCTGACCACGAAGCCCGCCAAAGCCGAGGCGCCGCGTCTTCCCGTCGCCCGAAGCGGCGGCGAACGGGGCAGGCGGACCGGCCCGGCGGCGCCAGCCCTTGGCGCCGCCGACGATCCCCTGGCCATCGACCACCCGACGCTTGGCGCGGTAGTGGCCGAACGCCTGCGGCAACTGATCACGGATGGCACCCTGGTCCCCGGCGTCTGGCTGAACGAGCGCGACCTGTGTGAACGATTGCGCGTTTCGCGCACGCCGCTGCGCGAGGCCTATCGCCTGCTCGCCTCCGACGGACTCGTGATGCTGCTGCCGAAGCGCGGCGCGCAGGTCATCGCGCTGTCGGCGGAGGACGTCGGCAACCTGTTTGACGTGCTGGCCGTGATGGAAGGGCTGGCAGGACGCCAGGCCGCCGAGCGGGCCACGGACGCCGAGCTGCAACAGATCGCGCAACTGCATCGCGCAATGCTCGACGCGTATGCCGCGCGAGACATCCAGCGGTACTTCGAAGCGAGCATGGGTACGCACGTGGCGATCAACGCGGCTGCGCACAATCCCGTACTGACCGAGACCTACCGCAGGCTCAATATGCGGGTGCAGAACCTGCGCTACAAATCGAACGTCGCGCTTGGGGAGTTGTCCGCCGCCACCTCGGACCACGAGGATTTTGTTGCGGCACTGCTGGCGCGGGACGGTGCGAAAACCGAAGCGCTATTGCGCCAGCACGTGCTGGAAAAGCGGGACTTTGCGGTGAATGAAGCGCGCGCGAGAGAAACTTCCGGCGATTAGCGGCGACAGGATGGGGAGTGCTTATAATTGACCGACCGACCGGTTGACTAATTGCCGTCGACTATGCGCCGCCGCAGCGCAGGCTCCGGCGGCGCCCCCGGGCTGCGATGCGCGGCCCGGTCCCACCATGATCCACTATGGAATGGCCACCGCCATCGCTCCCCTCATGACCGCAATCCCTCCGCAAGATGCTCCGCAATCCTCACCGCTGCCCCAGCCCGACGCCGCGCCGTTGTCGCCGCGCTACGACCGCTACCGCGCGCTGACCCTGCGCAGGCATGGCCCCATCCTCGAAATCGTGATGGGCGCGGACCAGTCCGCCAACCGCAAGCTGGCCACCGCCGACGCCAACATGCACCGCGAACTGGCGGAAATCTGGCGCGACGTCTCAGCCGACCCCGAGGTGCGCGTGGCGCTGATCCGCGGCGAGGGCAAAGGCTTCTCCGCCGGCGGCGACCTGTCCCTGGTGGAAGACATGGCCAACGATTTCGCCACCCGCACGCGGGTGTGGCACGAAGCACGGGACCTGGTCTACAACGTCATCAACTGCGACAAGCCAATCGTCTCGGCCATGCATGGCCCGGCAGTCGGCGCCGGGCTGGTGGCCGGGCTGCTGGCCGATATCTCGATCGCGGCCAGGACCGCGCGCATCGTCGACGGCCATACGCGGCTGGGCGTGGCGGCAGGCGACCATGCCGCGATCGTGTGGCCCCTGCTGTGCGGGATGGCCAAGGCAAAGTACTATCTGATGCTGTGCGAGTCGGTGAGCGGCGAAGAGGCCGAGCGCATCGGCCTGGTGTCGCTGACCGTGGACGAGGATGAACTGGTCGAGCGCGCCTTCGACGTGGCGCGCCGGCTGGCCGCCGGGTCGCAAACGGCGATCCGCTGGACCAAGTACGCGCTCAACAACTGGCTGCGCATAGCGGGCCCGGCGTTCGACAGTTCACTGGCGCTTGAATTCATGGGCTTTGCCGGCCCCGATGTACAGGAAGGCGTGGCGAGCCTGCGGCAGAAGCGGCCGCCGAAGTTTGATTGATGCAGTTCGACTAATGTAGTTCGACTAATGTAGTTCGACCCCGCAGCCGGCACCGCCGGCTGCCGACCCCCGGAGACGAAACGATGTTCGGCCAGATCCCAGATTTCACCAACGGCTTCGAGTTCCTCCGCAAGATGTGGGGCAGCGCCGCCGGCATGCCCGGCGGGCTGATGCCGGGCCTGCAGGCCATGACCCCGCCGATGAACCTGGAGGAAGTCGACAAGCGCATCCACGACCTCAAGGCCGTGGAAGGCTGGCTGCAGCTCAACACCAATTTGCTGCGCACCACCATCCAGGGCCTGGAGGTCCAGCGCGCCACCCTGGTGGCGCTGCAGACCATCGGCACCGCGCTTTCGCCCGAGGCCATGCAAAGCGCCATGGAAAACGTCGCGCGCACCGCCGGCTCGCCGAGCGCCGCGCCGTTCCAGCACAAAGCGGAACCCGCCGCGGCAAGGCGCGTCTGGCCCGAGCCCACGGTCGAGGAGAACGAGGACGAGGAAGACAACGGCCCCGACGTCCCCGAAGCGTCCGCAGCCGGCCAGGCGGAACAGCCGGCCGCCGCCTCGGGCCAGGGCAGCGCGCCCCCGCCCGATGCCAGTCTGTGGTGGGATGTGCTGCAGCAACAGTTCAACCAGATCGCCAGCAGCGCCGCAACCGCCAGCCTGACACCGTTCGGCAATCTCGGTGGCTTTGGCATGCCCGGGGCGGATGCGCAGCCCGGATCTGCCGCCAAGCCCGCGAGCAAGCCGCCGGCCAGTGCCGCCAAGACGACCAGGGCGGCCGGCAAGCCCACCACCAAACCCGCCACCAAGGCCGCCGCCAAACCAGCCGTCAAGGCCGCGGCCAAGCGTCCGGCCAGCAAGAAGCCCGCGGCGGCCAAGTCCGCTCCGGCGAAAGGCACGACCGGTACCCCCGCATCCGGGGACAAGCCGGATGTGCCCGGCGAGCCGCACTGAACCCGTGCCGGACCTGGCCGTGATCCACCCATCGAGCCAACACCCTTGGTGAAGACCACCGCGCTGATCATGATGGGCGGCGGCGCCCGCGCCGCCTACCAGGCCGGCGTGCTGCAAGGCCTCGCCCGCATCGCCGCCCGTCACGGCCTGGATCGCGGCCGCACTCCCTTCGATATCATCTGTGGCACGTCGGCCGGCGCCATCAACGGTGCAGGCATGGCGATCAACGCCGCCAATTTCCGCGCGGCGGCCGACAGCCTGGCCGCGCTATGGAGCGGCATCCATGCCGAGGACGTCTACCGTACCGGCGTGGTCGGCGTGGGCGCATCGGGTGCCCGCTGGCTCTCCGCGCTGGCTTTCGGCTGGGTCACCCGGCGCGCGCCGCGGGCGCTGTTCGACAATACGCCGCTCGGCGGCCTGCTCTCCGAGCTGTTCGACTCCGAGCGGGTACAGGCGAGCCTGGACGCCGGCGACCTCCAGGCCTTGGCCGTGACGGCGCTGTCTTACAGCACCGGCCGCCACGTCACCTTCTACCAGTCGCACCGCCGCATCCATCCGTGGCGCCGCAGCCAGCGGCTGGCCGTGGAAGCGAAGATCGGTGTGGACCACCTGCTGGCGTCCTCTTCCATTCCCTTCCTGTTCCCCGCGCTGCCGCTGGAACTGGACGGGCATCACGAGTGGTTCGGCGATGGCACCATGCGCCAGATGTCGCCCCTGTCGCCGGCCATCCACCTGGGCGCCTCGCGCATCCTCGCCATCGGCGCCGCGTCGCGCCAGCGCCCGGGCTGGTTCGACACCGTACCCGCTGGCGGCTACCCGTCGCTGGCGCAGGTGGGCGGCCAGGCCCTGGCGAGCATCTTCCTCGATGGCCTGTCCGCGGACCTGGAACGGCTGCAGCACATCAACAACCTGCTCTCGCGCATGCCGGAAATCGCCAACGACAGGGAGGGCTGGCGCCCGGTGCAAGTGATGACGATTTCGCCCAGCGAACCCATCGAAGCCATCGCTGCCGCACATGTACAACAGTTGCCGCGCACCGTGCGCGCCTTGCTGACCCCGCTGGGCGGCACCGAAGCGCGCGGCGCGGCCTTTGCCAGCTACCTGCTCTTCGAGCCTGAGTTCACCCAGGCACTGATCACCCTGGGCGAACAGGATGCCCTGGCGCAACAAGACGAACTGGCCGCCTTCCTGTATGACATCATCCCGCCCGATCATGGCAACGAGATGGGATCAACGTCCGCGCGCCCGGCTACACTGGATCATGAACCACCTGCCCGCGCGATGGCCTGACCTACAGGCACGGCTCAGCCGCAAGTGACGCATACAACTCCCTGGCGCGCTTGGAAAATTGGTGGAACAAGCGATATTCGCCCATAAATTAAGTACCGCGCAGATCCAGCCGCATCCGCTCCCATCGTTTCCGCATGAAAAGAGCATTGGGAATAATTCGCATCTGGTAGAATCTGCCCGTAATTTCAAAGGCTTACCATGCTCTACCCCGAACTGTTCAAATCGCTGGAAGCGGTACGTTGGCACATGGACAAGGATATCCCCTGGGATTCCTTCGACCCGAGCCTGCTCACGGACGACCAGGCCAAGACGATCCGCATGAATGCCATCACGGAATGGTCGGCCCTGCCCGCCACCGAGATGTTCCTGCGTGACAACCGCCACGATTCCGACTTTTCGGCATTCATGAGCATCTGGTTCTTTGAAGAGCAGAAGCATTCGCTGGTGTTGATGGAATACCTGCGCCGCTTCCGCCCGGACCTGGTGCCGACCGAGGAAGAACTGCACGCCGTGCGCTTCGAGTTCGACCCGGCCCCGCCGCTGGAAACCCTGATGCTGCATTTCTGCGGCGAGATCCGCCTGAACCACTGGTACCGCCGTGCCGCCGAATGGCACACCGAGCCGGTGATCAAGCAGATCTACCGCACCCTGTCGCAGGACGAAGCCCGCCACGGTGGCGCCTACCTGCGCTACATGAAGAAATACCTCAACCAGTTCGGCGACAGCGCCCGCTCGGCCTTCGCCAAGATCGGCGTGCTGATGGCCTCCGCCCGCCGCACCGAAAAGCCGCTGCACCCGACCAACCTGCACGTCAACAAGGCGCTGTTCCCCAACGACACCGTGCAATCGCGCCTGCCGGATCCGGACTGGCTCGAGCACTGGCTCGACGAGCAGATCCGCTTTGACGAAGGCTGGGAGAAGAAGGTCATCGAGCGGATTCTGCACAATATGTCGCTGTTGTTCGAGCGCACGTTTGAGACGGTGCAGGATTTGAACCGGTATCGGAAGGAGTTGAATGCGAAGTTGCAGGCGGCTGGGGGGGCGCAGCCGGCGCAGGCTTGATTCAGGTTTGGTTTTTTGAGCTGCCTTCGGCGGAACGGGCCCCATCGGTTGATGGGGTTTTGTTTTTTTTGGGGTTGAGAGGTGGGTGTGTTGGTGCTGGGTGCTGGGCGTTGGGCGATTGGTTTAACTGCTTAACTTCAACTTCAACTTCAAAAGCCTAAAGT
>NZ_JFJV02000012.1:0-13526 GCF_000611145.1 Cupriavidus sp. SK-3
TTGACGGCTCGCTTCGCATCGCGGGTTGGTGCGGCCCGCCCTTCGGGCGCTTCGCACGGCTACAGCGAATCGTTGTCTGGCCGCGGCGCTCTTGTTTTTGGTCCTCGGACATCGAAGGTCAGGGATTTCGCGCTAGCGGGATCCGGGCCTTCTGGCGGTCTCATTGCTTACGCAGAAACGGGTACGCTTTGGTCGTCCGGGCTGCGTTTATCCCGGATTCGCGCGTGTATCGGTGCGTGTGTCAGCCGGAGAAATTGCCGTGCCGTCCGGCGCCGCCGACAAAGCGGGCGGCGCCCTCGATGCCTTCCTGGAGGACGATCGGCGCGCCACTGGCGCCTTCGGCTCGCAGGGCGTCGGCCAGCGGCAGGTCCCATTGCCCATAGGCGGAGGCGCGGTCCGTCAGCATGCAACGTTGGGGAAAGGCGGCCAGTTCGTGCGCCAGCGCTTCGGCGGCGGCGCGGGCCTGGCCCGGCTCGACCAGGCGGTTGGCCAGTCCCATGGCCAGCGCTTCCTCGGCGGGCACGGCGCGGCCGGTGAGGATCATGTCGAGCGCGCGGCCCATGCCGACGATGCGCGGCAGCCGTACCGTGCCGCCGTCGATCAGCGGCACGCCCCAGCGCCGGCAGAACACGCCGAAGACAGCGCCGCGCTCGGCCACGCGCAAGTCCGCCAGCAGCGCCAGTTCCAGCCCGCCCGCCACCGCATAGCCGCTGACCGCCGCGATCAGCGGCTTGGACAGTGCCAGCCGGCTCGGGCCCATCGGGCCCGCGCCGCCGCCCTGCGGATCGNGCGGATCGAGTTCGTGGCGCCGTGCGGGGTCGCCCACCGCCGACAGGTCGGCGCCGCCGCAGAAATGGCCGCCCGCGCCCCACAGCACCGCCACGCGCAGGGCCGGGTCGGACTCGAAGTGCGCGAAGGACTCGCGCAGCGCCAGCGCCATGGGACCGTCCACGGCGTTGCGCTTGTCGGCACGATCCAGAATGATGGTGAAGACCGGGCCGTCGGCTTCGGTCCTGACATACGGGTTGGGCTTAATATCCATGCTCGCGTCCTCGGGGCCTGGGATGGTTAACGTGCTTATCAAGTGGCGATGGGGTGTTGGTTAGGTGTTTTTCCAAATACCAAAATATTTCATGAAATGATATATATGTGGTATTGGAAGAAATATTTGTGGTTTACCCTTCGCCGTTCACGCTGCCGACACTGCACTTGTTGCCGCCCTCATTGTCCCCGCTGCCGCTCATGCATGAAATAGAGATCCGCGAGCCCTCCGCCACCGACCTGGTGCTGGACCTGCTCTTCGGCCACCCGGAACGAACCCTGCCGGTGCAGGCGCTGGCGCGCGGCGCCGAGGTGATGGGCATCGGCACGCCCAGCGTGCGCGTGGCGCTGACGCGGCTGCAGCGCCAGGGCCGCATCGTCAAGACGGAGCGCGGCTGCTACGCGGTGCTGCCGGAGGGCAATCCGGTCTATGACGAGGTCGAGCACTGGTTTGAAAAGGAAAGCCGGCTGGAACACTGGGCCGGCGACTGGCTGGTGGTGCAGGACGCCGCGGTCGCGCGCAGCGAGAAGACCGCGTGGCGGCATCATGCGCGCGCGCTGGCGCTGTGCGGCTTCCGCACACTGGCGGCCGGCATCAATGTGCGCCCCGACAATCTCGCCGGCGGCGCCGTGGCGACGCGCACAGCGCTGTCCCGGCTGGGCATGGCCGGTGCCAGCCTGCTCTTCGTCGGCCGCGAGTTCGACGCTGATGCCGAAGCGCGCATGGAGCAACTGTGGGACGTGCCGGCGCTGCAATCGGCCTACCGCCGCGCGCTGGCGCAGCTGGAGCGCAGTCAGGCCAAGCTGGCGCGCATGGCGTCCGACGCCGCCGCGCGCGAGACCATGCTGGTGGGCCGCGCCATCATCCGCGCCATCGTGCGCGATCCGCTGCTGCCCGAGGCCATCATGGACCCGGCGCCGCGCCGCGCCCTGATCGAGGCCACCCGCGCCTACCAGTTGCAGGCGCGCGGCCTGTGGGTGACGCTGCTGGACGGCTGATCGCGGCCCGGTGCCCGCCGGGAGGCGTATGCGCACCATGCCTCGCCAAGCGGCGGCGACTCACGTAAACTGGCCGGAACTTATGCGGCGCATCGTGTCACTCAGTCAAGTGACGCGCACTGGCGTTGCCGGGACCTCACGGGCCCCGCCAGGTGCTTGCGCCGCATCTACGCTGGCCAAGACAAGGAGTACAGGGTGAGCATGCCCGATTTCGACATGGTGCTGTTCGGCGGCACCGGAGACCTGGCGCGGCGCAAGCTGCTGCCGGCGCTGTTCGATGCGCACCGGGCGGGTCTGCTGCACCCGAACGCGCGCATCCTTGCCACCGGCAGCCACCCCCTGACCACCGCGGACTATGTCGGCTCGCTGGAGCAAAGCGTGCGGCCCGGCCTTGAGCATGCGCCCCCGGAAGCCTGGGCCAGTTTCCTGGCCCGCATCAGCTACGTGCAGGCGGATGCCCGCGAGCCGGCGCACTTCGATGCGCTGGCGCAGAAGGTCCTCCAGCGCGCGCCCGAAGTGGTGGTGTGCTATCTCGCCACGGGTCCGCATATCTTTGTGCCCATCTGCGAGCAACTGGCGCGTACGGGGCTCAATCATTCCAATGTCCGCATCGTGCTGGAGAAGCCGCTCGGGCACGACCTGCATTCTTCCGATGCGATCAACTCGGCGGTGGCGCGGTTCTTCGCCGAAGACCAGATCTATCGCATCGACCACTATCTCGGCAAGGAGTCGGTGCAGAACCTGATGGCGATCCGCTTCGGCAATGCGCTGTTCGAGCCGCTATGGCGCCGCGAATGGGTGCAGGACGTGCAGATCACCATCGCCGAGGAGCTTGGCGTGGAAACGCGCGGCGACTTCTACGACAGTACCGGCGCGCTGCGCGACATGGTGCAGAACCACCTGCTGCAATTGCTGTGCATGGTGGCGATGGAGCCGCCCACCAGCCTGTCCGAAGACGCCATCCGCGACGAGAAGATCAAGATACTCAAGGCACTCAAGCCCATCACGCCGCAGGACGTGGCCGAGAAAACCGTGCGCGGGCAGTATCGCGCCGGCGCCGTGGGCGGCAAGCCGGTAGTGGGCTACCTGGACGAGAAGGGCATCGAGCCCGACAGCCATACCGAGACCTTTGTCGCCATCAAGGCCGAGATCGCCAACTGGCGCTGGTCCGGCGTGCCGTTCTACCTGCGTACCGGCAAGCGCATGCAGTCGCGCGTGGCGGAGATCGTGATCCACTTCCGCGATGTGCCGCATGCGATCTTCCCGCGTCCGCTGACCCTGTCGCCGCAGAACCGGCTGGTGATCCGGCTGCAGCCCGAGGAGAGCATCCGCCTGTATTTCCTGGTCAAGCAGCCCGGCGATACCGTGGCGCTCACCGGGACCTCGCTTGACCTGGACTTCGCCAACTCCTTCAAGGTGCGGCGCGCTGGCGCCTATGAGCGCCTGCTGCTCGATGTCATTCGCGGCCGGCTGGGTTTGTTCGTGCGGCGCGACGAGCAGGCGCAGGCCTGGCGCTGGGTCGAACCCATCCTGGATACCTGGGCGGACAGCACCGTGCCGCCCAAGCCGTATACCGCCGGCACCTGGGGCCCGGCCGCTTCGTCCGCGCTGATGTCGCGCGACGGCTCGCTCTGGCACGAAGAGGTCTAGCCGCGGCTTTGATTGCAGGTTCTTGCAAGTTCTTGCAAGCCTTGCCAACCATCACTCGAACAGGAGAAACCATGCGACGCTACGAACATACTTCCGAGGCGGACCTGGCCGAAGCGATGGCGATCTCGGTGGCCCACGCGCTGGAGATTGCCATCGGCGTAAACGGCTGGGCGGTGCTGGCGGTATCCGGCGGCCGCTCGCCAGTGCAGCTGTTTGAGCGCCTGCGCCACCGCACGATCCGCTGGGAGGCGGTCACCATTACGCTGGTCGACGAGCGCGTGGTGCCGCTGGACCATGACGACAGCAATGGCGCGCTGGTGCGCCGCCACCTGCTGCGCGAGGCCGCGGGCAAGGCGGCCTTCGTGCCGCTGGTGGCCGATGCCACCGAGGTGGCCGATCCGGCGAGCGCGGTGGCGCGCCTGAATGCGGCCTGGCGGCAGCCCGACGTGGTGGTGCTGGGCATGGGCGAGGACGGCCACACCGCCTCGCTGTTTCCCGAGGCGCCCGAACTGCGGCAGGCGCTGGCCGACACGCAGCCGGGCTACCTGGTGACGCATCCGCGCGAGGCGCCGCACGCGCGCATCACGCTGAACCTCGCGGCGTTGCTGGCGGCCGACCGCGTCTTCCTGTCGTTCGCGGGGCCGGCCAAGGCAGCCGTGTTCGCCAGCGCCTGCAAGGGGCCCACGCCGGCGCTGCCCGTCAGCCTGGTGCTGAGCCGGCATCGCCACGGCACCGATGTCTTCTCGGCCTGACGCCATGCAAGGCTATCCGCGCTTGCTGGGCGATGTCGGCGGCACCAATGTGCGCTTCGCGCTGGAGACCGCGCCGCAGCGCATCGGCCCGGTGACCGCGCTCAAGGTGGCGGATTTCCCCTCGCTTGAGGCTGCCATGCTGCACTACCTCGGCGGGCTGCCGCCCGGCAGCGCCAGGCCGCGTTACGCGGCGGTCGGCCTGGCCAATCCCGTGACCGGCGATCGCGTCAAGCTGACCAATCACGCCTGGGCGTTTTCCATTTCTGAGATGCAGCGCTCGCTCGGCTTCGACCTGCTGCTGGCCATCAACGACTTCACCGCGCTGTCGCTGGGTTTGCAACACCTCGGCGAGCAGGACCTGACGCTATTGCGCCCGGGCACCGCCGTGGCCGGTGCGCCGCGCGCGCTGGTCGGGCCCGGCACCGGCCTGGGTGTGTCCGGACTGGTGCCGGCGCGCTCCGGCCCGGCTGTGGCGCTGGCCGGCGAGGGCGGGCATATCGAGCTGATGCCGGAGACCGAAGACGAATGGACCGCCTGGCGCGCGGCCCATCAGGCCTTCGGGCGCGTCTCCGCGGAACGTCTTTTGTCGGGCATGGGACTGTCGCTGACGCACGCCGCGCTGCACGCAGAAACGGGTACGCCCCTGGCGCGGCAGCTCGCACCGGCGCAGGTAACGGAAGGCGCGCTCCACCGGCACGACCCGGTCTGCGAGCGCGCGCTCGCCGTGTTCTGCGGCCTGCTGGGGTCCGTGACGGCCGATATTGCGCTGGTGCTCGGCGCGCGCGGCGGCGTCTACCTGGGCGGCGGCATCCTGCCGCGCTTCGTGCCCGCGCTGCGGGCGTCTGCCTTCAACGCGCGGTTTGCCGCGAAGGGCCGCATGCGCGCCTACCTGGAAAGCCTGCCGGTTTACGTGATCACCGCCGGCTTCCCGGCACTGCCCGGACTGGCGCAGGCGCTGGCCGAGGCGATGGCTCATGGACTCCCCGACGCACAATCCAATCCAACCAGGCCAGCCTGAACCGGAAGAACTGACAATGCGAGTGCTGCTGGTGGAAGACGACGCCATGATCGGCGATAGCGTGAAGCTGGCGCTGCGCCAGGAAGGCTTCGCGGTGGACTGGGTACAGGATGGCGAGGCCGGCCTTGCCGCCGCCACCCAGTCGGGCGGACCGGACGGCGAAGCCTGCTACGCGCTGATCCTGCTCGATCTCGGCCTGCCCCGCCGCTCCGGCCTGGAGGTGCTGGCTGCGCTGCGCGCGCGTGGCGTGAACACGCCAGTGCTGATCCTGACCGCGCGCGACGCGGTGGCCGATCGCGTGGCGGGTCTCAATGCCGGCGCCGACGATTACCTTGTCAAGCCCTTCGACCTGCAGGAACTGGCCGCGCGCATGCATGCGCTGATGCGCCGCGCCGAAGGCCGCGCGGAGCCGCTGCTGCGCTATGGCGGCATCGTGATCAACCCCGTCACCCGCGAAGTCGCGCTCGACGGCGAGCCGGTGCGCTTGTCGGCGCGCGAGTTCGGCTTGCTGTCCGCGCTGCTGGCGCGGCCCGGCAAGGTGTGGTCGGTGGCGCAGCTCGAAGAGCGCCTGTACGGCTGGGGCGACGAAGTGGGCAGCAACACGGTGGAGGTCTACATCCACGCGCTGCGCAAGAAATTCGGCGCGGCGCTGATCCGCAATATCCGCGGCGTGGGCTATGTGGTGCCGAAGCTGGAGGACGGCGCGCCGTCTTCGTCCGGGAGCG
Source organism: Cupriavidus sp. SK-3 (assembly GCF_000611145.1). NCBI lineage: Bacteria > Pseudomonadati > Pseudomonadota > Betaproteobacteria > Burkholderiales > Burkholderiaceae > Cupriavidus > Cupriavidus sp. SK-3. The sequence continues at coordinate 6,186 of NZ_JFJV02000012.1, forward strand.
CGGGCTGATGCGTTCCATCCAGAGAACCCTGCTGTGGTGGCTGGCGCTGGGCCTGCTGGCCGGCATTGCCATTGCCACCTTGCTGATCTATGGCCAGGCCCGGCAAGAAGCCAACGCGCTGTTCGATTACCAGATGAAGCAGGTAGCCGCCGCGCTGCCCAGCCAGTTCGCCAATCCGGTCACGCCGTCGTTCGCGCCGCCGGAGCCGCCCGACGGCGGCCTGTTCCACGCGGACGAGGACGTGGTGATCCATATCTGGGACGGCTCGGGGCGCAGCCTCTATCTCTCGCACACGCATCCGGCCCTGCCGCCGCGCGCCGAGCTGGGCTTCTCCAATGTCAGGACCGACGAAGGCGAATGGCGCATCTACAGCGTGCAGCTCGGACCTGCCGTGGTGCAGATCGCCCAGCCCATGTCGGCGCGCAGCCAGGTGGCCGCGCGCATGGCGTTGCGTACCGTGGCGCCGCTGCTGTTGCTGCTGCCGCTGATCGGCTGGGTGGTCTGGCTTGCCGTGGGGCGCGGCTTGCGGCCCTTGCGGGAGATCGCCGCCGGGGTGCGCCAGCGCGACATCAATGCCCTGGCGCCGCTGGCCGTCAGCAGCATGCCCGACGAGATAGCGCCCCTGACCGAGGCGCTCAACCAGTTGCTGGCGCGGCTGTCGCACGCCATCGATACCCAGCGTGCCTTCGTCGCCGACGCCGCGCACGCGCTGCGCACGCCGCTTGCGGCGCTGCAACTGCAAGCCCAGTTGGTGGAGCGCGCCGACACGGCCGAGGCACGCCAGGAGGCCGTGCGCAAGCTGCGTCAGGGGCTGGAGCGGTTGACGCATCTGGTGGCCCAGTTGTTGACGCTGGCGCGCCAGGAGCCAGGCGCGGCGGCGCCGCCGCATGAGCCGGTGGACCTGCGCGCGCTGGCGCAAGACGTGGTGGCCGAGATGACCCAGGCCGCGCTCGATCGCCAGATCGACCTGGGGCTGGATGCCGGCGCGGATGCCGGGCCGGCTATCGTGCGCGGCGATGCGGATGCGCTGCGCATCCTGCTGACCAACCTGGTCGACAACGCGCTGCGCTACGTGCCGGCCGGCGGCAAGATCGATGTGCAGGCCTGCCGCGTGAAGGCCGTGGCGGCCGGCGCGGCCGCGGACACGGTGCAACTCGTGGTGCGCGATGACGGTCCGGGGATCCCGGCCGCCGAGCGCGCGCGCGTGTTCGACCGCTTCTACCGCGTGCCGGAAGCCCCCACCGGAGGCAGCGGGCTGGGTCTGGCCATCGTGGCGGAGATCGCGCAATCGCACGGCGCGCGCGTCGCGCTGGAAGACGCGGCGCCGGGGCTGCGCGTGCGGGTGGAATTTCCCGCGGGCTGAATCGCGCTGCCTCCCGTGTCAGCCTACCGGCGTGAGCACCGGCTCCCCGGCAAAGTGCAGCCGGCTGTTCTCCAGGAACTGCCGCACCGATGCCGCGATGGCTTGCGGCGACCAGCCCGCCATGTGCGGGGTCAGGACCACATTGGGGCAGTCGAACAATTCGGCCGGCGGCTCGGGCTCGGTCTCGTACACGTCGAGCCCGGCGCCGCCGAGCTTGCCTGCGCGCAGGGCGTCGGCCAGTGCCGCGGTGTCGAGCACGCTGCCGCGCGCGATATTGACCACGAAGCCGCCCGGGCCGAGCCGGGCCAGCACCCCGGCGTCGACCAGGTGCCGGGTGCCGGAGCCGCCGGGCGTTGCGATCACCAGGTAGTCGGCCCATTCGGCCAGCGCGCCAGGCGTATCGAAATAGCGGAACGGCGCATCGCCGCGCGGCGTGCGGTTGTGATAGCCCACTTCCAGGTCGAAGCCCAGCCCGCGCTGCGCGATGCGCCGCCCGATGGTGCCCAGGCCAAGGATGCCCAGGCGCTTGCCCGACACATTGGGGCGCAGCGGCAACGCGGTGCGCCACTTGCCGGCGCGGGTGGCCTGGTCCAGCAGCGGTATGGCGCGCACGCTGGCCAGCAGCAGCGCCATGGCGTGGTCCGCCACGCAGCTGTCGTTGGTGCCGGCGCCGTTGGCGACCGTGATGCCGCGCGCCCGCGCATGGGCCACGGCGATGTTCTCGTAGCCGGCGCCCAGCGCGCACACCAGCTCCAGCGCGGGCATGGCGTCGATTTCGGCGGCGGTGAGGCCCGCCGAGCCGATCGTCAGCACCGCGCGTACGCTGGCGCCGGCCTCCTTGATCTGGGCGGTGCGGCTGGCGCTGTCGGGCGCGTAGCGTACCTCGTATTGTTCGGCAATCCACGAAAGGTGTTCGGTGCTGACGTGGCTGAGGACGAGCAGGAGCGGCTTCATGTTGGGCGGGATGTTCCGGGGCCGCCGGCGACGGGCGGAAAGAGGGCGGCTGGCTCCAGGGGCGGGGCCCAAGCTGCACCGCGGCATTGTAGCGGCGCTGCGCCAGGCTTGCAGGCGCGGGGCGGATGGGGGGCGATTATCAAATTTCCGCCAAGAGTGCTTCCCGTCCAGGGTGGATGATCGGACGGCGCCGCATGATCATAATGACCGGAACGGAGGAGGCCTTCCCTTCTCCCTCATCGGTTGACGATTAAAGGAGTCTTGCCATGTTCCCCGATTTCAAGGATGCCAGGGTGCTGGTGGTTGGCGGCAGTTCCGGCATCGGCTTGGCCGCGGCCACCGCTTTTGCCGCCCGCGGCGCGAACGTCATCATTGCCTCGCGCTCGCGGGACAAGGTCGATGCCGCCGTGCGCGGCCTGGCGGGCAGCGCGGGCACCGTGACGGGGGCCACGGTGGACATCACCGACGATGCCAGCGTGGCGCAATTCATGAGCACCGCCGAACCGTGGGACCACGTGGTGATCACCGCCGCGCAAACGCCGACCGGCGCGGTGCGCCAGTTGCCGCTGGCCGACGCTTATGCCGCGATGGACAGCAAGTTCTGGGGCGCCTACCGCGTGGCGCGCGCAGTGCCGATTCGCGCGCAGGGCTCGCTGACGATGGTGTCCGGTTTCCTGGGCGTGCGCCCGAGCAAGGCCTCGGTGCTGCAGGGTGCGATCAATGCCTCGCTGGACGCACTGGGCCGCGGGCTGGCGCTGGAGTTGTCTCCGGTGCGCGTCAATACCGTGTCTCCGGGCCTGATCGCCACGCCGTTGTGGGACAAGCTCGACGGCGCCGCGCGCCAGGCCATGTACGAGAGCGTGGCCGCGCGCCTGCCGGCGCAGCGCATCGGTCAGCCCGAGGATGTGGCGCAGGCCATCCTCTACCTGGCCGGTACGGGGTTTGCCACGGGTTCGACGGTGCTGGTGGATGGCGGCGGCGCCATCGGCTGAGCATCGCACCGAGGTGCCGAACGCACGCAGAAACGGGTACGCTTTGCCGCCGGGACGGGCCGGCATGACTTGAAGTGGTTCAGGAATGCCGTTCTAATGCGGCGGATGCGACTTCCTGGTCCCCCAATGAAACCTGCCTTCCTGTCTGCCTTGTTGTTAGCCACCGCTCTGGCGATCCCGGCCGCCCCCGCAGCGGCGGCGCCGTCCGCTGAGACGCAGGCCGAGGTGAGCCACCTGTTCTCCTATCTCGCCGGCTCGAATTGCCAGTTCAACCGCAACGGCAGCTGGTATTCCGCGCCTGACGCGGCCGCCCACCTGAAGAAGAAATACGACTACCTCGCCGACAAGGGCGCCGTCACCACTAGCGAACGCTTCATCGAACTGGGGGCTGGCAAGAGCAGCGTCAGCGGCAAGCCCTACCTGGTGAAGTGCGGCCAGGCGCAGCCGGTGGAGAGCGGCCCCTGGCTGGGCGCCGAACTCGCACGCTATCGCCAGAAGGCGGCGGGCAAGTAGGCCTGGCCGGACCGGCGCGCCGGCCGTCGGCAAGACGCTTTTCCGGCGCTTGCGGGCGCGTTTGAAGGCGCGCAGAAACGGGTACGCTTTTGCATTCCGGCACGCCGGACCGGATCGCGCGGCTGTGTCAGACAGTTTCCTATGGCGGCTCGGCAATCGCCGAACCATACTTCCCCTCGGACGGTACCCCAGGCGTATCGGCCAATGTGTCCTCACGGCCCGGCGCGCTACCTGCCGCGCGGGGTTCCTCTCAGGCGCATGCGATGCCGGTCCAGGCATGGTTTATCCAGGCGGCAGGTTTGGCTAAGGAGACTCCGGATGCAGACCGTCATATCCCATCACGAAAGCGAAAGCCAAAACCAAAACCAAAACCAAAACAAAAACGAGAGCGAAAGCAGTCGCGTGCCAGCCGCCACCTGGCGCCGGCTGACACACCGGGCCGGCGTGGCCGTGGCGGTCTGCAGTGCCCTCGCGGCGCTGGGCTGGATTGCCTGGATCTGCTGGCGGCTGGTCGGCGTGGGTTCACCAGGCAGCATGAGCTTTGTCGACGCCCTGGTGGTCCTGGTGATGCTGGTGTTCACCTGTGGCGCTGCCGTGGCCGTTTGCGCCGTGTGCGAAATGGGGCAGCGCTGAGCCGGCGGGCCGGCCTGATTTCGCCACGATAGCCGGGCACTTTGCACCGGACCGGGCGCACAGGCGGCGTGGCACCTCAGGTTTCCTGCGTCATCCTGCTCAAGTCTATCCATGCGTCGAACTGGGCCTCGGTAACATGGCCCGACGCCAGTGCCGCCTCGCGCAGCGACAGGTTCCGCCTGACGGCCAGGCCGGCAATCTCGGCGGCGCGGTCGTAGCCGATGTGCGGATTGAGCGCGGTCACTGGCATCAGCGAGCGCGCCAGCAGTTCGGCGATGCGCTCGCGATCCGGTTCCACGCCTTCCACCATGTGCTTGGCAAAGCTCGCGGTGGCGTCGGCCAGCAACGTGACCGATTGCAGCAGGCTGTACGCAATCACCGGTTTGTAGGCGTTGAGCTCCAGAGTGCCAAGTCCGTTGGCCAGCGTGATGGCGGTATGGTTGCCGATCACCCGGCAGCACACCATGGCCAGCGCTTCGGCCTGGGTCGGGTTGACCTTGCCCGGCATGATCGAGGAGCCCGGTTCGTTGGCCGGCAGCACCAGTTCGGCAAGACCGGCGCGCGGGCCGGACCCAAGCAGCATGAAATCGCGCGCGATCTTCAGGAAGGACGACGCAGTGGTGTTGAGCGCGCCCGACAGGTCGGCCAGCGCATCGTGCGAGGCCTGCAATGCGTATCGGTTGGGCGCGGGCTCGAACGGCAGGCCGGTGAAGTCGGCCAGCGCGCGCGCGAACGCGGCGGCAAAGCCATGCGGCGCATTGAGTCCGGTGCCCACCGCCGTGCCGCCCTGGGGCACCGGCATGGCGCGCAGCATGGCATGCTGCAGGCGCGACTGGGCATCGCCCACCTGGGCCTCGTAGCCGGAGAATTCCTGGCCGAGCGTCAGCGGCACGGCGTCCTGCAAGTGCGTGCGGCCCACTTTGACGATGTCGGCGAAAGCGTCCACCTTGCGCCCGAAAGCCTGCCGCAAGGTCTCCAGCGCAGGCAGCAACAGCAACTGGATCGTGCGGGCGGCGGCGATATGCATGGCGGTGGGAAAGCTGTCGTTGGAAGACTGGCTGGCGTTGACGTGATCGTTGGGATGCACCGGCTTGTTTGAACCCGGCTCGCCGCCGAGCAGCTGGATCGCACGGTTGGCAATCACCTCGTTCAGGTTCATGTTGGTCTGGGTGCCGGAGCCCGTCTGCCAGACCGAGAGCGGGAATTCGTCCGGCCATTTGCCGGCGATGACCTCCTGCGCCGCCTCTTCGATGGCATGGGCCAGTTCGGGCTTGAGCACACCCAGTTCGCGGTTGGCGCGGGCCGCGCAGAGCTTGAGGATGGCAAAAGCTTCGATCAGCGCGGGCGGCATTTTCTCGGTGCCGATGCGGAAGTTCTGGCGCGAACGCTCGGTCTGCGCCCCCCACAGGTGCCCGGCCGGCACCGGCACGTCGCCAAGGCTGTCCTTTTCGATCCGGGTGGCGGCTGGCTTGCGCGCGGACATGGCATTCTCCTGTTCGGTCGGCGGACGGCTCCGAAACAGATCCTGGCTTTGCCGCGCCGGCTGGAAGTGCAATGTGACCTGGCCGCAGCGGCGGGTTGCGGGCTCAGGCCTTTAGAATACGCCGCGTGGCCGCGGTCCGTTGTCCGCAGGCATGAATGTCAATCCCCGTATGCGGTGAAAAAATACACAAGGAGCCCCTTATTTCGCTCCTTGTTTTATAGAAACAAGCATAAATTCCATACAAACGCTAAATGTCGGGGCCACTCGCGCTGCGCCCCGGACCTGCCGGCCTGCGTCGCGGGCAGGCGCGGCGAAAAGCTGTCGCATATCCCCGCTTGTGGAGGGGGAGGGTTCACGCCGGAGCCGGAAGCTGTCAGTCTGTCGACGCCCGTCCGCCCCGGCCGGCCAGTCTGTTGGGGCGGAGTGGCTGATAAAACATTTCAACCTGCATAATGTGATCTTTGGTTATCTTTTCTTTGCGAGATCACGGAGCTGCATGTTGCACGGATGAAACATGGCCGGCCGACGGACTATTGTTGCGCACGAAGCATTTGCGGATAAGCCTGGGCGGTAACAAAATGGGCTTCAACAATAAATATATTTCGGCGAGTATTTAAAACAGGAACTCGGGGTGAATCAAGCGATTCTTCAGTATTTGACTGAGCGCCATTGCTCATCGCAATGGCGTGACGTCTTGTCAGCGTTGGGCGAGGAACTGGCGGAAAGCCTGGATCCGGCGAGCCTGCGCGCCGTCATGTGGCGCGTTGGTGCGCGTTTTGCTCAACGTTTCGACCCGGGCGCGTGCGCCACGCTCGCCGAACTCGAACGGGCCATCGCCCAGATCTGGCTGGACGTGGACTGGGGCTGGACCAGCATCGAGGATGCCGGCGGCGCCCTGGTGATCCGGCACTACTGCGCACCGCTGAGGGCTGCGCTCGGAGACGCTGCCGACGACTGGTCGCCGGCGTTCCTGGAGGGGGCGTACCAACACTGGTTCCGTATGCTTGGCTCGTCCGAGGCCCTGCGGGTCAGCCAGAGTACGCCGATTGATCCCACCGGATGCGTTGAATTCCGGTTTGGGCGTTGAGGTGCTGCGGTGGTTTGCCGCAGGTCCGCCCCGGCGCACCGCCCTCCATCCTTGCGTGAGTGAGATGCCATGAGTCAATCCGACGATTTGTCCAAGCTGTTCCAACGCTTCGGCGGCAGGACGGAGACGTATAAAGAGATTGTGCGCGAAGACGCCGCGGCGCAAGCGCGCGAGCGCTGGCCGCTGCTGTCGGCTATGCGCGTCGACCGCGCCGCCGTGGTGCCGGCAGTCCAGCCCGCAATGCCGCCCGGGCATGAATTTGCCCGCCCGGCAGCGGAGCCGGCCGCATCGCCCGCGCCACTGTGGCGGGCCGCGG
>NZ_JFJV02000013.1:0-774 GCF_000611145.1 Cupriavidus sp. SK-3
ACTTCATACTCTCAGCTCGCGCTGCGGAATTGTGAAACAAGCCTACGCTTTCCATCAGCCATCGCGAGCGTCCGAAACAGGACACACTCCAGCTGTCCGCACCTGGGATCATCAGTGACCGAAGCTCGGCCGGAGCGGCCTCGCGCCTCTTGTATGCGGCGGGCAAGGCCGGCAACGCGGACGGCGTAGCCACCGGGCCAAGAGATTTCGCCGAATGCGATGCGCCTGGCCTGGCAACATGCCGGGTTCGACGGGAGGCTGCACGCGATCCGAAGGACCTTCACGCCAACTGCATCCACCTCGACCGGAAGAACGACGGCGATATCAACTATGTGGAAGCCGCCAATTTCGCCGGCTTTGTCGCGGTGACGGACGCCATGCCGGCGCAGGCCCTGCCGGCTCGCGGCAATGGGCCAGCGCCTTCGGTTCATCAATTCGGGGAGGGGAAGACACCGTTAACGCAGATCATATAGGTCAGTCCGTTCGGCGTGACCGAGCCCAGGTTCGGCAACGCAAAGTTGGTCATGCCGTCGCCGCCGTAGGTGGTGCCAAGCAGGCTGAACAGCGCCGCGTACTGGTTGATGGGCAGCAACTGGCCGTTTGCGGGCATGCCCTGCCCCCAGCGCGCGGCAGTCAGCCAGACCGAGCCCAGCACGCAATCAACGCCGGCATTGGCGGAGCCGGCGCCGCCGGGCGTGCCAAGGCCGGGCACGGTGCCGGTGGCGCCCGTGGCTCCGGTGGCGCCCGTTGCGCCCGTGGCACCGGTCGGACCCG
>NZ_JFJV02000013.1:835-902 GCF_000611145.1 Cupriavidus sp. SK-3
GCCCGTGGCACCTTGCGGACCCGTCGCTCCGGTAGCCCCCGTCACACCGGTCGCGCCGGTGACACCC
>NZ_JFJV02000014.1:0-17919 GCF_000611145.1 Cupriavidus sp. SK-3
CCCCCCCCAAACCCGCCCCCAGGCCTTGCCCGTCAGCGCCCGGCCTGCACAACCTGCAGCGTCGCGGACAACCGATCGCAGGCATCGATATCACCGCCCTCCCGGCAGTCAAGTTTTCTCCGAATCTGACGTTAGCAAGGACATGTGGAGCGCATCGCATTGGCGCATCCCGATCGGCAGATCGACCCACACGTTTCAGTCGTAGGGGGGGGTCATCCATGACAGCTCATTTTTCTCCGGAAGATTTATAGGATTACTCTTATAAAAACCCATCGAGGCCATTTATTTCGCCCTTTTTATTAGGGTTGTTCCTATACCCCCAGGGACAAAAACACGGCGAATAACAGCGCATTCCTCGACCTGACCTAACAGAGTAGTGCAAAAAAAGAATTGGGAAAACTCTGATTATCTTGATTGTTTTTCCCAATCTTGGGAAATAAAGTTCCCAATGAGCACACAGAAATTTCCCAATGTGCTTCAAGTTAATGACGAACAGGAGATCACGATGAGCACGTTTGCAAGCACCGGCCGCGCCGCCTCCCACCGCTTCGCGCTCCGGCTGCCGTTGGCCCTGGCGAGTGCTTTGCTTTCGGTATCCGCGTGGGCCGCGGATGGCGTGATCCACTTCCGGGGGGCCATCGTCGCGCCCCCCTGCAATACGCAAATCAGCACGAGCGGGACCGCCTCGGTCAGTTGCCCCGCAAACGGCACCCATTCCGCGGAGTCTGCCTCCCTGCCGCTGCTGCCTGGCCGGGTGGTTCAGCTGACGACCGCGCGCGCCTTTGTCGTGCCCGTGCAATTCGCGGCAGGCCCCGGTGGCGGCAACAAGCAGGGCTATGTCGTGGTAACGGAATACAACTGACTGGCCTGTCCCTCCAGCCACGCCAGCTCATCCTCGTCGAAACCCGCCGCGCGGCGCGCTGCCAGGTTGAAGGGCGGCCGCAGGCGCGGTGCCTGGTACCGCGCGGCCAGCTCGGCGTAGGTGGCGACGGGGTCCAGGCCGCGGGAGGCGCATAGCCAGCGGTACCAGCGGTTGCCGATGGCTACGTGACCCACCTCGTCGCGCAGGATGATGTCAATGATGGTGGCGGCCTCATGATCGCCAGCGGCCGCGAGCTTGGCGCGTACCGGTGGCGAGGCGTCAAGCCCGCGCGCCTCCAGCGTGCGCGGCACCAGCGCCATGCGCGCCAACACATCGCCGGCGGTCTTGTCCGCCATCTCCCATAGGCTGTTGTGTGCCGGAAAATCGCCGTAGCGCGCATCCAGCGTGACCAGGTGCTGCGCGAGCAGGCTGAAATGCAGCGCCTCCTCGTCGGCCACGCGCAGCCAGTCCAGGTAGAAAGCCACCGGCATCGCGTCGAATCGCCAGATGGCATCCAGCGCCAGGTTGATGGCGTTGAACTCGATATGTGCGAGCGCGTGGATCAGCGCCGCGCGACCGGCGGGCGTATGGATGGAGCGCCGCCGCTCGACCCGCTGCGGCGCCACCAGTTCGGGCAGCGGCGGCCGGCCGGGCAGCGGCAGTTCGGCCGCGATCGCCTCGCCGATGCCCAGGGCCTCCGGCGCCATGGCCCCGGCCGCCAGCCGCATCCGGCGCGTGGCCGCGGCCTTCTCGTGCGCATCGCTCAGGCACAGGATGGCAAGCGCCTGGCGGCGCAAGGACGGCGCCGCCGGGCCCGGCAAAGAGCCAGGTGCGGCAAGCGGCATGCCGCCGCGATCAGAGTCAGGGACGCCGGGAGAGGCGGCATCGGAAAGGTTTGCTGGCATAAGCGTAAAATCCGGTTTGCCGCCATTGTAGGGCCCGGCGCGTGGCGCTCCATGCCAGACCCACCCGCGACCCTTTAAAGCCTGGCGGCAAACCCCATATACCCAAACGAACTTGTGCAGGAGACCTCATGGCGCTTTACCAGCTCGGCGACGTTGCCCCCACCCTCGATCCGGATGCCTATGTGGCGCCGGAGGCCACCATTATCGGCAACGTGACGCTCAAGGCGCGTGCCAGCGTCTGGCCAGGCGTGGTGATCCGGGGCGACAACGAACCGATCGTGGTGGGCGAGTCCAGCAATGTGCAGGAAGGCACTGTGCTCCACACCGACCCCGGCTGCCCGCTGACCATCGGCGACAGAGTATCGATCGGCCACCAGGCCATGCTGCATGGCTGCACGGTGGGCGAAGGCTCGCTCATCGGCATCCAGGCTGTGATCCTGAACCGTGCCGTGATCGGCAAGGAGTGCCTGGTCGGCGCCGGGGCCGTGGTCACAGAAGGCAAGGTATTCCCGGATCGTTCGCTGATCCTGGGCGCGCCGGCCAAGGTGGTGCGCGAGCTCACCGAGCAGGATGTGGCCAACCTGTACCGCAATGCCGAGACCTACGCCACGCGCCAGGCCATGTACAAGACGCAACTCAAACGCATCGACTAAGGCGCCGTGCCGCCCGCACCGATTTACCGACGGATCATCGTGACTGACACCACCACCCCCGACACCCTGCAGAAATTCCTGTTCGACGCGGCCCCCGTTCGCGGCGAACTGGTGCACATGCAGACCACCTGGCAGGAAGTGCTGCGCCGCAATCATTACCCGGCGCCGGTGCGCCGCCTGCTGGGCGAAATGATGTCCGCCGCAGCACTGCTTTCGGCCAACCTGAAGTTCAATGGCGCGCTGGTGATGCAAGTGCACGGCGACGGCCCGGTGCGCATGCTGGTGGTGGAATGCCTGTCCGACCTGTCGATGCGGGCGACCGCCAAGCTCGCCGAAGGCGTAGCGCTGGCCGACGATGCCACGCTGGCGGATCTCGTCAACGTCAACGGCCGCGGCCGCTTCGCCATCACGCTGGACCCGCAGGACAAGCTACCCGGACAACAGCCGTACCAGAGCATCGTGCCGCTGGCCGATGCACACGGCCCGATGACGTCGATGACTGCCGTGCTCGAACACTACATGCAAGCGTCCGAGCAGCTCGACACCCGGCTGTGGCTGGCCGCCGACGACAAAGTTGCCGCCGGCATGCTGCTGCAGAAGCTGCCGTCCTACGGTGGCACGCTGGAGGGCCATGCCGGACGCGCCCCGGCCGAAGTCGGCGAAACCGGCGCGCCGCTGGCGGACAGCGGCCGCGCGCAGGACCTGGACACATGGGACCGCGCCTGCCAGCTCGGCGCCACGCTGAAGGACGAAGAACTGCTGGCCGAAACGCCCGATACACTGCTGCGCCGCCTCTTCTGGGAAGACCTGCAAGCCACCGGCCTGCGCGTATTCGAGCCGCTCACGCCGCACTTCCAGTGCTCGTGCTCGCGGGCCAAAGTGGCTGGCATGCTGCAAAACCTGGGCCGCGTGGAAATCGAGGACATCCTGGTCGAACGCGGCGAAGTGGAGATCCAGTGCGATTTCTGCGGCCAGCAATATCACTTCGATCCGGTTGACTGCGCGCAGCTGTTTGCGCCGGCCCCCGTCGCTACCGGCGCCGGCGACGGTGCGGCGCAGCAACACTAAGCTGCAACGCGGTAAGGCGGAGCGGCCCGGGAGGCACCCCACGAGGAACCTTTACGCCCTCCGCCGAGGTCCAAGCATCAGCGACCTACCAGAGTCAGGGAGTCAACATGTCCGCTTTGCCTTCAACCCCGTCCGCCGTCGCCGCAGCGTGCAAAGCGTCACGCCTTGTCCGCGCGCGTGGCACGATCGGCGTCTTGCTGCTCGGCGCGGTGCTGGCCTGCGGCGGCTGCGCGGAGTTGCCGCGCGACATCAACGGCTCGCCGCCGACCGCGCGCCTGGTGCCCAACGGTGTTCCGCCGGCGCCCATCACCCCTGAAGAAAGGCAGAAGCTCGACGCCCTGAACCAACAGGTGCTGCGCGAGCAGGAAGCCGCCATCGCATACCAGCAACAGGCCGAGGCCATGGCGCAGGCTGCTGCCTATGCCTATCCAAGCTGGAGCCTGTATTACGGAGGGTGGGGCGGTGGCCACTGGGGTGGCGGAGTCGGCTTCAGCGGCCCCGGATACTGGGGCCGGGGCGGCTATCCGTATTGGTGGTGAGTTTGCCTGGCACCGCGCATTGCGCAGGGCGCCGGGAACTGGCGCCAGTCAGTGGCGGTTGAACGCCGGGGAATTCGGCGGAGGCGGCAGCGGCGGCGTGGCGCTGACCTTGGGCGCGGGCGCCACGAACTGCACGAACACCTCGCCATCCTTGACCATGCCCAACTCATAGCGGGCACGTTCCTCGATGGCGCCGGTGCCATCCTCCAGGTCCTTCACTTCCCCTTCCAGCTTGGCATTGCGCAACTTGAGCAACTGGTTGCGCGCCGATTGTTCCTGCACCTGCTTGTCCATGTCCCACACACGCAGCCAACCGCCCTTGCCCAGCCATAAGGGATACTGGATGGCGAGCAACAGCACGAACAACAGCAACGAGATCAGGCGCATGGGTTCTGGCGCTTAAGCGGAAAAGGAAGTTGCGTCAGCGCCGGCCGCGGCCGGCGCATGACACGCGCTTAGCGCAGATTGTAGAACGCGCTCTTGCCCGGGTAGCTGGCGATATCGCCGAGATCTTCCTCGATGCGCAGCAGCTGGTTGTACTTCGAGATACGGTCCGAGCGCGACAGCGAGCCGGTCTTGATCTGGCCGGCGTTGGTGCCCACCGCGATATCGGCGATGGTGCTGTCCTCGGTTTCGCCCGAGCGGTGCGAGATCACGGCGGTGTAGCCGGCGCGCTTGGCCATCTCGATGGCGGCGAAGGTCTCGGTCAGGGTGCCGATCTGGTTGATCTTGATCAGGATCGAATTGCCGATGCCCTTCTCAATGCCTTCCTTCAGGATCTTGGTGTTGGTGACGAACAGGTCGTCGCCCACCAGCTGCACGCGCTTGCCCAGCTTGTCGGTCAGCACCTTCCAGCCTTCCCAGTCGCCTTCGGCCATGCCGTCCTCGATCGACACGATCGGGAACTTGTCGCACAGGTTGGCCAGGTAGTCGGCGAACTGCGTCGAGGTCAGTTTCAGGCCCTCGCCTTCCAGGTGGTACTGGCCTTCGCCTTCGTGATAGAACTCGGTAGCCGCGCAGTCCAGCGCCAGCAGGACATCTTCGCCTGCACGGTAGCCGGCCTTCTCGATGGCCAGCACAACGGTGTTCAGGCACTCTTCGTTGGAAGCGAAGTTGGGGGCAAAGCCGCCCTCGTCGCCAACCGCCGTGGACATGCCCTTGTCGGACAGGATCTTCTTGAGGGCGTGGAACACTTCGGCGCCGCAACGCAGGGCTTCGCGGAAGCTCGTCTGCGACACCGGCATGATCATGAATTCCTGGATGTCCAGGCTGTTGTTGGCGTGCGCGCCGCCGTTGACGATGTTCATCATCGGCACCGGCATTTGCATCGCGCCCGAACCGCCGAAGTAGCGGTACAGCGGCAGGCCGGCTTCTTCAGCGGCGGCCTTGGCCACGGCCATCGACACGGCCAGCGTGGCGTTGGCGCCCAGGCGAGCCTTGTTGTCGGTGCCGTCGAGGTCGATCAGGGTACGGTCCAGGAAAGCCTGCTCGGAGGCATCCAGGCCCATGATGGCTTCGGAGATTTCGGTGTTGATATGCTCGACAGCCTTCAGCACGCCCTTGCCGAGATAGCGCGACTTGTCGCCATCACGCAGCTCGATGGCTTCGCGCGAACCGGTGGATGCGCCCGACGGCACTGCCGCGCGGCCCATCACGCCGGATTCGAGCAGGACGTCGCACTCGACCGTCGGGTTACCGCGCGAGTCGAGAACTTCGCGACCGATGATATCTACGATTGCACTCATGGATTCCTCTTGGACTGTTGATGCTTGATGACTTCGTACTACACGGGCGCCATGCCCTGGACTACCGCTGACGGGCGCTGATTAATGCCTAAGCGCCTTCCACCACGATCATGTTCATGCGCGCGGCATGCTCGCGCGACTTGCGCGCGGCGCGATATTCCTCGCTGTCGTGGAACGACTTTGCCGCGTCATAGCTGGGAAACTTCAGCACGACCACGCGCGTCGGGGCCCAGTCGCCCTCCAGCTTTTCGGTCTTGCCGCCACGCACCAGCACCTCGGCGCCATGCACCTTCATGGCATGGCTGGAGAGCACCTTGTACTCTTCATACTGCTGGGGATCGGTGACATCGACGTGGGCAATGATATAGCCGCTGGCCATGGCGTATCTCCGTGTGATTTTATGGTGTTGATTCTACTTGGCTGATCATGGCCGCCTGATGACGGCCATGTCGGCAACGGCGCTGCGCGCTCAGGCGCAGGCCGCGGGCCAGCCGAAATTGTCTTCGAGGAAGCCCGAGCGCTTGACCAGCGTATCGAGTTCCTTGAGCACGGACAGCAGTTCCTTCATGCGCGACAGCGGCACGGCGTTGGGGCCGTCCGACATGGCCTTGCTCGGGTCCGGGTGCGTTTCCATGAACAGGCCCGCCACGCCCACCGCCACGGCAGCGCGCGCCAGCACCGGCACGAACTCGCGCTGGCCGCCGGAGCTGGTGCCCTGGCCGCCCGGCAGCTGCACCGAGTGCGTGGCATCGAACACCACCGGCGCGCCGGTCTCGCGCATGATCGCGAGCGAGCGCATGTCGGAGACCAGGTTGTTGTAGCCGAAGGAAACGCCGCGCTCGCAAGCCATGAAGCTGTCTTCCGGCAGCCCTGCCTCGCGCGCGGCGTCGCGCGCCTTGTCAATGACATTCTTCATGTCATGCGGCGCGAGGAACTGTCCCTTCTTGATATTGACGGGACGGCCGCTCTGCGCGCACGCGCGGATGAAGTCGGTCTGACGGCACAGGAAGGCCGGCGTCTGCAGCACATCGACCACCGCCGCCACTGGCTTGACCTCGTCGATCTCGTGGATGTCGGTCAGCACCGGCACACCGATCTCGCGCTTGACCGTGGCGAGGATCTCCAGCCCTTTCTCCATGCCCAGCCCGCGGAAGGTCCTGCCCGACGAGCGGTTGGCCTTGTCGAACGAGGACTTGTAGATAAACGGGATGCCGAGTTCGCCGGTGATCGCCTTGAGCTCGCCGGCGGCATCCAGCGCCATCTGCTCGGACTCGATCACGCACGGACCGGCGATCAGGAAGAAGGGCCGGTCCAGGCCAGCGTCAAATCCACAGAGTTTCATCACTAGTCTCCTGCTTGCGGTGCCGCGGCTCAGCCCGCCTTGCTCTGCTGGCTGGCCAGCGCCGCTTCCACGTAGGCCTTGAACAGCGGATGGCCATCGCGCGGGGTGGAGGTGAATTCCGGGTGGAACTGCACACCCACGAACCACGGGTGCATGCTTTCCGGCAGTTCCATCATCTCGGGCAGGTCTTCGGTCGGGGTGCGAGCGGAGATCACCATGCCCGCCTTTTCCAGCGTCGGCACATAGTGATTGTTGACCTCGTAGCGGTGGCGATGGCGCTCGTTGACTTCTTCGCCGTAGATCTTCGCCGCCTTGGTGCCCGCCTTGACCGGTACGCGCTGCGCCCCCAGGCGCATGGTGCCTCCCAGATCGGACTCGGCGGAGCGCTCCTCCACCTTGCCTTCGCGGTCGACCCATTCGGTGATCAGTGCCACCACCGGATGTTCGGTTTCCAGGTTGAACTCGGTCGAGTTGGCATCGGCCATCGCCGCCACATGGCGGGCGAATTCGATCACGGCCAGCTGCATGCCCAGGCAGATGCCCAGGTACGGCACCTTGTTCTCACGGGCGTACTGGATCGCGCGGATCTTGCCTTCCGTGCCGCGCTTGCCGAAACCGCCCGGCACCAGGATGGCGTCCAGCGGCTTGAGCACTTCGAGGTGGCCCGATTCCAGCTCTTCCGAATCGATGTACTCGATGTTCACGCGGGTGGCGGTGTGCATGCCGGCGTGGCGCAGCGCTTCGATCAGCGACTTGTACGACTCGGTCAGGTCGACGTACTTGCCGACCATGCCGATGGTGATCTCATGTTGCGGATTTTCCTGGGCATTGACCAGGCGTTGCCACATGGAGAGATCGGCCGGCTTCGGGTCGATACGCAGTTCCTCGCAGATCAGGCGGTCGAGGCCCTGCTCGTTGAGCATCTGCGGGATCTTGTAGATGCTGTCCGCGTCCCAGACCGAGATGACGGCTTCCTGCGGGATATTGGAGAACAGCGAAATCTTGGCGCGCTCTTCGTCCGGGATCGGGCGGTCGGCGCGGCACAGCAGCGCGGTCGGCGAGATGCCGATTTCACGCAGCTTCTGCACCGAGTGCTGGGTCGGCTTGGTCTTCAGCTCGCCGGCGCTGGCAATGAACGGCACCAGCGTCAGGTGCACGAAGGCAGCGTGGTTGCGGCCCATGCGCAGGCTCATCTGGCGTGCGGCTTCGAGGAACGGCAGCGATTCGATATCGCCCACCGTGCCGCCGATTTCCACCAGCGCGACGTCCGCCTTGCCACCGTGCGACGCAGCCGCGCCGCGCTCGATGAAGGCCTGGATTTCGTTGGTGATATGGGGGATTACCTGCACCGTCTTGCCGAGGTACTCGCCGCGGCGTTCCTTGCGGATCACCGACTCGTAGATCTGGCCCGTGGTGAAGTTGTTCGACTTGCGCATCTTGGCCGAGACGAAACGCTCGTAGTGGCCGAGATCGAGGTCGGTTTCAGCACCGTCTTCCGTGACGAACACCTCGCCATGCTGGAAGGGGCTCATCGTGCCGGGATCGACGTTGATGTAGGGATCTAGCTTGAGGAGGGTGACTTTGAGGCCGCGCGACTCAAGAATGGCCGCGAGCGAAGCAGCAGCGATGCCCTTGCCGAGCGAAGAGACGACACCACCGGTGACGAAGACGAATTTGGTCATAAACCGAGCTTGCCGGGGAAATCGGGATTATACATGAGAGCCCGGCTGCTGCAGCGCCGCATTTGCGACAAGTCGCCTTGCCCGCGACCGCTGAGACGCATTCGCCGCTTCGCACCCCAGCCCGCGCTGCCGCCCTGCCTGGCCCCGGCTATGGACGCGCGGCCGCGAGCGAATTGCCCCGCATTTCGCCGACGAGATCGCGGATCAATCCGGCCGTCTGGCCGGGCCGCTCCATCGGGTAAAGATGCCCGCCCTCGATAAAGCGCAAGCGCTCACCCACCAGCTTGCGCGTGGCGCCAAGCCCGCACTGCCGCACTTCGCGCGACTGCGTGCCGGCGACAAAGCCGACCGGCACCGGCGCGCCGCGCGCGACGCGCGAGCCCAGGCTGGTGGGCAGGGTACGGTAGATCTGGTACTCGATCTCACGCTCGAAACGCAGTCGGCGCTCGGCGTCGTTGCCGGTCGGCTCGGTGCCATGCATGGCGTAGTCGCGCAGCACCTCCTCATCCCAGGCCGCGAATACCGGCTTGGAACGGAAATGTTCCCAGACCGCCTCGGCATCCGGCCAGTGGGTGCGGCGCCGCCGCGTCACCGCCGCGGGGCCGGGCCGTTCGTCCAGGCCGAAGCGCTGGCCGGCCTTTAGCAAGGCGGCACGCCAGCCGGCGATCACGGGCGAATCGAGCATCACTACGCCGCGCACCCATTGCGGGCGCCGCAGCGCGGCCATCAGCGACAGGAAACCACCGAGCGAATGCCCCACCAGCCACACCGGCTCGCGGTACTTCTGCTCCACGGAAGCCAGCAACTCATCGACGAGGTGCGGCCACTCTCGCGTGACCGGGAACTTCGGGTCATGGCCGTATCGGTCCACGGCGCGGATCTCGAAATCGTCTTCCAGCGTTGCGAACAGCTTGCGGTAGGTGCTGACGGGAAAGCCGTTGGCATGCGAAAAATGCAGGATGTCACGCATCTGGGATATCCGCCCTCAGTCCTGGGTGCCGGCGCGTTCGCGCGTGGCGCGCACCGGCTGCCCCCAGCGGTCGCCTTCGCCCTGGCGCGCCAGCGGAAACTCCGCCGGGGCGCAGGCATCCCATTCCGGATCGTTGATCTCGCCGAAGACCTGGCGCAGGCGATGCCCCCAGGTATCGCGGATCATGCGGAAGTAGGCGTTCTTCTCGTCGATATTGACGAAGCGGGTCACGCGCAGCGAATCGGCCTCGTAGACCAGCAGGTCCAGGGGCAGGCCCACCGAGATATTGGATTTCAGGGTGGAGTCCATCGAGATCAGCGCGCATTTGGCGGCTTGGCCAAGCGGCAGCGTGGGTTCCACCACGCGATCGATGATGGGCTTGCCGTACTTGGCCTCGCCGATCTGGAAATAGCAGTTCTCGGGCGTGGCTTCGACAAAATTCCCCGCCGCGTACACATGGAACAGGCGCACCCGCTCGCCACGGATCTGCCCGCCGAAGATCAGGCTCACATTGAACTCGATGCCAGCCTCGCGCAGGGCGTGGGCATCGTGCTTGTGCACCTGGCGCACCGCGTCGCCAACGATGGCGGCCGCCTCGAACATATCGCGCGCGGTCCAAAGGGAGCGCTTCTCGTCGCGGCCTTCTGCGAGTATCTGGCGCACCGCCTGGCTGATCGCCAGGTTGCCCGCCGTCAGCAGCACCATCACGCGGTCGCCCGGCTCCTCGAACACCGTCATCTTGCGCGCGGTCGAAATCGCGTCCACCCCGGCATTGGTGCGGGAATCGGAGAGGAACACCAGACCGGCATCCAGCCGCATGGCTACACAGTACGTCATGATCTCGTCTTGTTATGGTGCACGGCCGCGCCCGGCGCACTGCCCGGAGCCAGGCCGCATTCTAGCGCCGCCCCTTCGCGGCTGGAACACCGTATCACGCCCATTCCTGGTGCGCTTCGCACCACCTCGCTCACTGCAGCGGTGCAATGGCAATCTCGACCGCCAGCTGCTCGCCGCTGCCGCCCTCGCGAATGCCTCGCACCGGCGCGGCCATGTGGTAATCACGCCCGACCGCAAGCCGGACATGACGCGCGTCGCTCAGGCAAGCGTGCGTCACGTCGATACTGCACCACAGCTCCCTGTCCGCGTCCACACAGACATCGGCCCAGGCATGGCTGGCCAGCTCGGAGGCCTGCGGGTCGTAGAAATAGCCGCTGACGTAGCGCGCCGGAATACCGAGGGCGCGGCAACATGCCACCATCACTTGCGCCTGATCCTGGCAAACCCCGCTGCCCAGCCCGAAGGCCTCGCGCGCTGAAGTGCCCACATCCGTGCTGTCTGCCTTGTACCGCACCCGCTCCGCTATGCCACCGGCCAGCGCCAGCAGGGCCGGCACCTCGCGCCCCGCCGCCAGGTAGGGCGAGGCAAAACGTACCATTTCCGGGTGCGCAGCGGTCAGCGGCGTGCTGCCCAGGTAGTAAAGCGGCGAGACACGCGCCTCGCCCGCCGGCGGCGCATCGCAGAAAAGCGGCGCGTCTCCGTCGGCAGGCGGCGTCACGTCCACCACGCCGCCTGCCTCGATCACCAGCGTATGCGCAGGGCCCGTCACGGTAAAGCTGTGAACGATATTGCCAAAGCCGTCGCGGGCCTCAGACAGGTTGCCCGGCACCGATAGCTGCCAGCCTTGCACGGCCTGCAGCGGGCCCGAACGCGGCGCGAGCCGCAGTTCGTGCACGCTGCGCCGAACCGGCTCGGCGTAACGGTAAACCGTCTTGTGATGAATCTTGTATTTCACGATATGGCGAGGCCGGCACAACCTCCCACGTGAAGTGGCTCAGGCAGCCTGCAGCGGCACGAGAAAATCCCGGCTGATGCCGTTGCCGAGGTCGCCGATGCGCTCCAGGAAACTGGTCAGGTAAGCATGCAGCCCGACGGCGAAGATGTCGTCGATGCGCGCGTATTTCAAATCGGCGTGGAGTTTACCAGCCTGCCGCTCGGTTTCCGAAGAATGCTGGTTTCCGACCAGCGACAGGATCGCCACCACCTCGTCCATGCTCGACACCAGCGAACGCGGCATGTCCGGGCGCAGGATCAGCAGCTCGGCCACGCGCTCGGGCGTGATCACCGTGCGGTAGATCTTGCGGTAGACCTCGAAGCCGGACACCGAGCGCAGTACCGCCGCCCAATGATAGAAATCGTTGGCGTCGCGATTGGGATCGCTGTCGTCCAGCGTGCCGGCCTGGAATTTCACATCGAGAATCCGCGCGGTATTGTCGGCGCGCTCCAGGAACGTACCCAGCCGCATGAAGTGGAAAGCATCGTCCTTGAGCATGGTGCCGAACTGCACGCCACGGGCCAGGTGGGAGCGGAACTTGACCCACTCGAAGAATTGCGCGGGATCGTCGGACAGGATGCCGTCAGCAATCATGCGCTGCACGTCGAGCCAGGTGGTGTTGATGGTCTCCCACACCTCGGTGGTCAGCGAGCCGCGCACCGCGCGCGCATTCTCGCGCGCCGCGCGCAGGCAGCTCATGATCGACGAGACATTGGTCATGTCCCGCACCATGAAGTCGATCACATCGTCGCGCGTCAGCAGGCCGTACTTCTCGTCAAACACCGTGGTCAGCTCGGAGATATCGAGCATGGCCCACCAGCCCTGCTCCGCCACCTCGGCGGATTGCGGCAACAGCGACGTCTGGTAATTCACGTCGAGCATGCGCGCGGTATTCTCCGCGCGCTCGGTGTAGCGCGCCATCCAGAACAGATGGTCGGCAGTGCGGCTAAGCATGTCAGTCCCCTCGTACTGCGCTGTTCGCCCGCGCGCCGCCGGCATCGAGGCGGCCGGCGCGGGAATCTCAAACAATCCTTGCGAGCGCCGCGCTTCAGCGCTCCAGCACCCAGGTGTCCTTGGTGCCCCCGCCCTGCGAGGAATTGACCACCAGCGAGCCTTCCCGCAGCGCCACGCGCGTCAACCCGCCGGGCACCATGCGCACGTCCTTGCCCGACAGCACGAATGGGCGCAGGTCGATGTGGCGCGGCGCGATGCCGGACTCGACGTAGGTCGGGCAGGTTGACAGCGCCAGCGTCGGTTGCGCGATGTACTGCTCCGGACGCGCGCGCACGACCTCGCGGAAGGTATCGATCTCGGCGCGGGTGGCGGCCGGGCCCACCAGCATGCCGTAGCCGCCGGCGCCGTGGGTTTCCTTCACCACCAGTTCGTCCATGTGATCGAGCACGTACTGCAGGTCATCGGGACGGCGGCACATATAGGTCGGGACATTGTTCAGGATGGCTTCCTCGCCGAGGTAGAAGCGGATCATGTCCGGCACATAGGGATAGATCGATTTGTCGTCGGCCACGCCAGTGCCGATGGCATTGCAGATGGTGACGTTGCCGGCGCGATAGACCGACAGCAGTCCCGCCGCGCCCAGCGTCGAATCGGGCCGGAACACCAGCGGGTCGAGGAAGTCGTCGTCGACCCGGCGGTAGATCACGTCGATGCGCTGCGGGCCCTGCGTGGTACGCATGTAGAGATGATCGTCCTGCACGAACAGGTCGCTGCCCTCGACCAGCTCCACGCCCATCTGCTGAGCCAGGAAGGCGTGCTCGAAATAGGCGGAGTTGTACATGCCGGGCGTCAGTACCACCACGGTGGGATCGGCGATGTTCTGCGGCGAGACCCCGCGCAACATGTCGAGCAACAGGTCCGGATAATGGGCCACCGGCGCCACGCGGTTGCGCGCGAACAGGTCGGGAAACAACCGCATCATCATCTTGCGGTTCTCCAGCATGTAGGAGACGCCGGAGGGCACGCGCAGGTTGTCTTCCAGCACGTAGAACTCGCCCTCGCCCGCGCGTACCACGTCGATGCCCGCAACGTGGGCATAGATATCGCGCGGCACGTCGATGCCGAGCATCTCGGGCCGGTACTGCGCGTTGTTGTAGATCTGGTCTGGGGGAATCACGCCGGCGCGGATGATGTCCTGGCCATGATAGATATCGTGGATGAAGCGATTCAGCGCGGAGACCCGCTGGCGCAGCCCGCGCTCCAGCGTGGCCCACTCGCTGGCGGGAAAGATCCGGGGAATCACGTCGAACGGGATGGTGCGCTCGGTGCCGCTGTTGGACTCATCCTTTTCGCCATACACGGCGAACGTGATGCCCACACGCCGGAAGATCAGGTCCGCCTCCGCGCGCTTGTTGCCCATGGTGCCTTCGGACTGTCGCGCCAGCCAGTCCGCGAACTGCTTGTAATGCCCCCGCACGGCGCCTGCCGGCAGGGACTCTCCCGCGTGGATCGATGCCGCCACGCCATCTTGCCAATCGAGCATCTCGTCGAAAAACCGCGCCGCCATGATGGCCGTTCCCCCATGATTTGGGCGCCGCCCAAACTGCCGGCAATCCCGTTTTGATTGGCTTCTTGTTCCCGGCACAGCACCTTGAGGTCACCACCCGCGGCCCGGCGGCGCAGCCGCGGACCGTCTCGTCATGCTTCGAAGTGCTGTACCTATAGGATACCTATGACCACGAAAGCCGCAAGCGGCGGGCATTCGCGCCATCAAGCATGGATTAAGCAAGATGTCTGCCAGCCCCTCCTCAATACGCACCAAGACGGCGCCCGGGAACGGTCCGGGCGGGGGCAACGCGCCGCGCTAACGCGCCACGGCCGTGCCCTTGCATGCCGGCACTTCGGCCAGGATGTACTGCACCAGGGCTTCAGGGGTCTGGCGGATATCGAGTACCAGCGCGTCGCGCGGCTCCTCCAGCGTTTCAAACTGGCTCTGCAACAGCGCCGGATTGAAGAAGTGCTCGCTGCGCTCGGCCAGGCGGCCGCCGATGACCGCGGCGTCGCCCTTCATATAGACAAAGGTCACGCCGCCGTCGGGCGGCGTCAGCCGGTCGCGATAGGTCTGGCGCAACGCGGAACAGGTGAACACATGGGTGCGGCCTTCGGCGCGGGCCGCATCGATCGCCGCGCGCATGGCGGCCAGCCAGGGCCAGCGGTCTTCATCAGTCAGCGGGATGCCGTTGTGCATCTTCGCCTTGTTGGCGGCGCTGTGGAAATCATCGGCGTCGTGAAAGCCGCAATGCAGGGTCTCGGCCAGCATCTGGCCGACGGTGCTCTTTCCGCTGCCGGAAACGCCCATCAGGATGTAGATCATGTCTGCTCCAGCGATCGTGTTCGGATGGTTTGCCCATCCTTGTCGGTAGTCCCCGCGCCGGCCGCCGGCAGTGTCCGGAAGCATACGGCCATGAAGCCATGATAGGACCCGCATGGGCCGGCTCGGGGTCGTCCCCGCCAGCCGTTGGCTGCCGGGGACACAAATGACACAAATATCGGGGCGCGCCGCCTATTGTGCGACGGCCACGCCGGTTTGGACAGCGCCGTGCGCATCGGCTTCGGACAGGTCCAGCGCGCTGCCGCCCTCTTCTGCTATCCGCGCATTGCGGCGGAACAGGCCAAACAGGCCGCGGCCGACGCTGAAGCTGGCGAACGCGTCGTCCGGCCGTACCGCCGAGGCGCGCGCCGCGAAGTCGGCGTCGCCGTCGGCGCCACCGAGCCATTCCAGGGTGCCAGCGACGGCATCCACGCGGAGGCGGTCGCCATCGCGCACTCGCGACAAGGGGCCGCCAGCAAGTGCCTCCGGACCCACATGAATGACCGCCGGCACCTTGCCTGAAGCGCCGGACATGCGCCCGTCGGTGACCAGCGCCACCTTGTGGCCGGCATCCTGCAGCGCGCCCAGCACCGGCGTAAGGCGGTGCAGTTCGGGCATGCCGTTGGCGTTCGGCCCCTGGAAGCGCACCACCGCGACCACATCGCCAGCCAGCTCGCCGGCATCGAACGCGGCCTGCAAGCCTTCCTGGGAATCGAAAACGCGCGCCGGCGCCTCCACCACCCGATGCTCCGGCGCCACCGCCGACACCTTGATCATGCCGCGCCCGAGATTGCCCTGCAGCAGGCGCAGGCCGCCCTCGGCTGAGAACGGCTCGGCCGCGGTGGCCAGTACCGTCGCGTCGCCGCTGGTGGCGGCACCGTCGCGCCACTGCAGCACGCCGTCGATCATCACGGGTTCCTGCGTGTAACGGGCCAGACCATGCCCGGCCACGGTTTCCACGTCCTCATGCAGCAGCCCGGCGTCAAGCAACTGGCGAATCACGTAGGCGACGCCGCCGGCGGCGTGGAAATGGTTCACGTCGGCGGAGCCGTTGGGATAGACCCGCGCCAGCAGCGGCGTGATGCGCGAGAGGCGGTCGAAATCGTCCCAGTCGATGATGATGCCGGCCGCGCGCGCCATCGCCACGAGGTGAATGGTGTGGTTGGTCGAGCCGCCGGTGGCCAGCAGGCCCACCACAGCATTGATCACGGCGCGCTCGTCAACGATGCGCGCCAGCGGGAGGTAGTCGGCACCCCGCGCCGTCAGGGCCAGCGCGCGTTGCGCGGCGGCGGCGGTGAGCGCATCGCGCAGGCCGCTGTCGGGATGCACAAAGGCTGCGCCGGGCATATGCAGCCCCATGATCTCCATCAGGAACTGGTTGCTGTTGGCGGTACCGTAGAAGGTGCAGGTGCCGGCCCCGTGATAGGCCTCGCACTCGGCTTCCAGCAAGGCTTCGCGGCCGACCTGGCCGGTGGCGTAGAGTTGGCGCACGCGCGCCTTTTCCTTGTTGGACAATCCCGTCGACATCGGCCCGGCCGGCACGAACACTACCGGCAGGTGGCCGAACTGCAGCGCGCCCATCAGCAGGCCCGGCACGATCTTGTCGCACACGCCAAGCATCACGGCGGCATCGAAGGTGTTGTGCGACAGCGAGACCGCGGTCGCCATTGCGATGGCGTCGCGCGAGAACAGCGACAGCTCCATGCCGGCATTGCCCTGCGTGATGCCGTCGCACATCGCCGGCACCCCGCCCGCCACCTGCGCTACCGCGCCAACGGCGCGCGCGGCCTCGCGGATCACGCCGGGGTAGCGCTCGTACGGCTGGTGGGCCGACAGCATGTCGTTATAGGCGGTGACGATGCCGAGATTCGCGGCATGCTCCACCCGCAGCTTGAGCTTGTCATGCACCGGCAGCGCGGCCAGGCCGTGCGCGAGGTTGGCACAGGACAGCCCACGCAAGGGGCCCAGCTCTTGCTGGGCGCGTTCGCAACGCGCCAGGTAGGCGGCACGGCTGTGCTGGCTGCGCGCGATCACGCGCGCGGTGACGGACTGAACTTCGGCGTGGAGGGCTTTTGACATGCGTGGGATTCCTGGTCGTGATGCCTGATCGTATCCGCGAGGACTGGGGGAACGCGTTTGTTTGTAGATTTTCTACATTATATCGAAAGGAAATTTGAAAACACCATGCGCGCGCACCACAAAGCGCCGCATTCATGGCAAAAAAGCGCCAAATAGGTGAAATCCCTAGCCTGAAGCTGACAGGAAGCCAAGGCGATTTGGATGTGGATTATGTAGAATATCTACATGCAGTGCGAACCATCGAACCCCGGATACCGGGGCCAAAGGCACAAGAATGCCCCGGCACAGACAGCCCTCCCTACCATGCGCGACCGAATCCTTGCCGTCTACGACACGCTTCGCCCCTCCGAACGCCGCCTTGCCGACTACGTTGCCCGCCACGGCGCCAGCGTGATCCGTTTGTCGATGCCAGAACTGGCCGAGCGAGCGGGTGTATCCCAGCCCACCATCGCGCGCTTTTGCGCCGCGCTCGGCTATGACGGCTTCCGCGAGTTCAAACTCCAGTTCGCCCAGAACGTGGGCGGCGGCACGCCCTTCGTGCACCAGGACGTCAAGGCCGAAGACCGTCCCGCCGACATCGCCGGCAAGGTGTTCGACCGCACCATCGCCACGCTGATGACAGTGCGCAATGCGCTGTCCGCGGACCAGATCGAGCACGGCATCCAGCTGCTCGCGGCGGCGCGGCGCATCGAGTTCTATGGCTGCGGCAACTCTGGCATCGTCGCGCTGGATATCCAGCACAAGTTCTTCCGCCTTGGCATTCCCACCGTTGCGTACTCGGATTCGCACGTATTCAGCATGTCCGCGGCGTTGCTCGGCCCCGGCGATGTGGCGGTGCTGGTTTCCAACAGCGGGCGCACCTGGGACATGCTGGCAGCCGCCACGCTGGCCCCCCCCCCCCCCCCCCCCCCCGCCCCC
>NZ_JFJV02000014.1:17945-29513 GCF_000611145.1 Cupriavidus sp. SK-3
AGCGGTTCGCCGCTGGCCGCGCTGGCGGACGTATGCGTGTTCTCGGACGTGGAAGAAGACAGCGAGGTCTATACGCCAATGACCTCCCGCATCTGTCACCTGGTGCTGGGCGACGTGCTCGCGGCCGGCGTCGCGCTGGAACGCGCCGACACCGTCTCCGCCGGCCTGCAGCGCGCCAAGGCCCATCTGCGCGAGCGCCGCATCGCCCAGGCCGAGCCCGCGCATCTCAGCGAGGCGCCGGCGGCGCCGCGCGCCAGTAGCGCCGCTCGTGCTGGCGGAAAGCCCGCACCTCGTAATACTCGCCGCGCGTCATGATCTGGACCGCGCCGGTTTCGTCGCTGCGATAGCGCGCGATGCCGTGCGAGCCATAGCGATCCCAGATCTCGGGGCGCGGATGCCGGTGGCGATTGCGATAGCCCATCTGGAACAGCGCCAGCTCGGGCGCCACCACGGCCAGGAACGACCCGCTCGACGAGGTGTTGCTGCCATGGTGCGGCGCCTGCAGGAAATCGGCGCGCAGGTCTTGCGTCGGCAGCCGCGCCAGCAGCGCCGCCTCGTCGCGCCGGGAGATATCGCCAGTCAGCAGCAGGCTGCGCGCGCTGCCCTCCACCTTGAGCACGCAACTGCGCGCATTGCTGTCGATGGCGGCGTTCTGCGCCACGCCCGGCAAGGGATGCAACATGACGAAGCGAACCCCGTCCCACTCCCACCGCTGCCCCGCCGCGCAGGGCCGGGCCTTTGGCGAGACCGCGCCCCCGGGCGGCGCCAGCAGCCGATGCCCTGATGGCGCACCTGACAGCAGGCTGTCCACCGCCAACGCCGCCATCACATCGCGCGCCCCGCCTGCGTGATCGGCATCTTCATGACTGATCACCAGTGCGTCGAGCCTGCGCACGCCCGCGCCGCGCAGATACGGCGCGATGGCGCGCGCGCCCGCGCTGCTGCCCGGCTCGCCACGTCCGGCGCCCCATCCATAGGCCGGGCCGGCATCGTAGAGCAGCACATGCGAGCGTGTTTCCACCAGCACCGCGGTGCCCTGCCCGATATCGATCGCGGTGGCGCGAAACTCGCCTTGCGCCACCGGCTGACGTCCCGCCAGCACCATCGGCAGCAGCAGCACGACGCCGTGCAGGCGCGCACGCACGCCGCAACGCACGGGCGCCAGCAACAGCAGCGTGCCGAGCACCGCCAGCGCCAGCGCGAACGGACCTGCCCGCGCGGCCTGCCACACCGCCCACGGCGGCGCTGCCAGCCATTCCAGGCCTATCACCAGCCAGTGCAGCAGCAGGTGTGCGGGGGCCAGCAGCCAGCCCGCCAGCGGTGCCGGCAGGGCCGCCGCCAGCAGGGCCAGCGGCGTTACCAGCAGGCTGACCAGCGGAATCGCCACCGCATTGGCCAGCGGCGAGATCACCGAGACCTGCTGGAACAGCAGCAAGGTCAGCGGCACCAGCCCGATGGTGACGGCCCATTGCGTGCGCGTGGCCTGCGCCAGCGTGGACCGCAAACGTTGCCACCAGGAGGACGCGGCATGATCGGCGGGCTGCGCCGCGGCCAGGAAGATCACGCCCACCGCGCCGAAAGACAGCCAGAAGCCGGGCGACAGCACAGCCCAGGGATCGAGCCCGATCGCCACGAACGCTGCCCAGGCCAGCACCAGGGAGGCCGGCGGCGTGCGGCCGCTCCATAGCGCCAGCGCCGCCACTACCAGCATCGACACGGTACGTTGCGCAGGTACCTGCATGCCCGCCAGCAGGCCGTACACGAGTCCGGCCATCACCGCCGCCACCAGTGCGGCGCGGCGCGCGGGCCAGTACAGCGGCAAGGGCCGCCGCAGCCAACGGCCAAGGCCGAACGAATGCCGCCACAACCAGTACGCGAAGCTGGAAAAGAGACCGGAAATCATGGTGATATGCAGCCCGGAGATGCTGATCAGGTGGCCGATGCCGGTACGGGTGAACAAGGTCCAGTCGCGCTGCCGGATACCCCGCTGATCACCCACCACCAGCGCCGCAAGGACCGGGGCAAAGCGCGCATCCGGAGGCAGGCTGCCCAGCACGTGGTCGCGAACCTGCATCCGCCATCGCGCGATCCGCCACGCCAGTTGTTCACCGACTGCCTCCTGCGCCTCGCGCCGCACGTCGCGCACGTAGCCCGTAGCGCCAATTCCGGCTGCCATCAGCCAGTATTCGTAGTCGAAACCATGAGGATTGGCCAGGCCGTGCGGCCGGCGCAGACGTAGCGAAAAGACGTACCGCTCGCCGGGACGCAACCCGGGCGGCGCATCGTCCCAGCTCAGCAGGACGTGCGAGGGAATGCCGGATGCCATGCCGTGGATCTGCGTCTCATCGAGCGCGAACACAAAGCGCTGGCCGCGCGGCGCCTGTGCCGGCAGGCCCGCAACGACGCCGCCCAGCAGCAGGTCCACGCCTTCCAGTTCGGGCGCCAGGCGTTCTCCCAGCCTGAGTTCGGCGCGCCATGCCGACCAGCCGAAACCCGCCAGCACCGACAGCGCGATCAAGGCGGCCCGGGCCCAGCCGGAGCGGCGCACGCGTAGCGCGAGCATGGCCACCGCGACCCCGGCGGCCACCAGCCACCACGCCACGGCGCCACGCGGCAGCGAGCCCTGTTGTTGCAGCCACCAGCAGCCGGCCACGAAGGCGAGCAGGATCAAACGCATGCCAGCTCCCGGATGGGAAGTCAGATGCGTTTGCTTATACCGCCGTCACCGGCCGCGAAACTTGTCAGGATGAGACGGGAAGGTTGCCGGTCGTTTCGGCCGGGGCCGGGGCAGGCAATGCCGATGGGAACATGGTTGCCGCGAAGGCGGCCAGGCGCGGCAGCGCAGCCACCGAGTTTTGCCACATCGCCGGTGCCAGCGCCGCTGTGTCGAGACCACGCAACTCGCCCAGCACCCTGGCCACGCCCACCACTTCGGCAGGCGTATTGCGCGCCTTGTGCTGCTCGCCGAACTGGTCGTCGGACAGCCATGCGGGGGCGATGTCGGGCGCGTCGGTTTCGAGCACGATGGCGTCGAGCGGCAACTCCAGCGCCAGGCGCCGGATCTGCTTCGCGCGGCTGAAAGTCAGGTTGCCGCCAAAGCCCAGCTTGAGGCCTTGATCGACAAAGCCGCGCGCCTGCTGCACGCTGCCGTTGAAGGCATGGGCGATGCCCTGGCGCACACCGGTGCGCCGCAACTGCGCCGCCACCTGGTCCTGCGACTTGCGCACATGCAGCAGCACCGGCAATTCGAACTCCCGGGCAATCTTGAGCTGCTCGGTGTAGATCCACATCTGGTGTGCGGCATCGAGGCCGGGCACGAAGAAGTCCAGCCCGATCTCGCCGATGCCGACGAAGCGCGGATCGGCCAGCGAGGCTCGCACCTCCCGGCGCAAGGCATCGAGATCGGACTGCGTGGCACCCGGCGTGCACAACGGATGGATACCCAAGGCGTAGACGCAGCTATCGTGCCGCTGCGCCAGCGCGCGCACTGCGGCGAAATTGGACACGGCCACCGCCGGCAGCACGATGCCGGTGACGCCAGCCACGGCGGCGGCGGCGGCCACGGCATCACGGTCGGCGTCGAATTCGCCGGCGTCGAGGTGGCAATGGGTATCGATCCACATGGCGGTGTGCCAGCGCGGCGACGCGCTTCAGCGTTCGGCGTGGAGGTGCCCGTCGCGCAGGCGCAGCACGCGGTCGCAGCGGCTGGCCAGGTCGAGGTCGTGGGTCACGATCACGAAGCTGGTGCCCAGCGTGCGCGACAGCTCCAGCATCAGGTCGTAGACGCCGCCCGCGGTGTGGTCGTCCAGGTTGCCTGTGGGCTCGTCGGCCAGCACGCACGCCGGGCTGCCGACCAGCGCGCGGGCAATCGCCACCCGCTGCCGTTCGCCGCCGGACAGCTCGCCGGGCCGGTGCTGCGCCCGGTCGCCCAGGCCCACCCGCTCCAGCACCGCCATCGCCGCCGCGCGCGCCTCGGGCTGACGCAGCCCGCGGATGCGCATCGGCATGGCCACGTTGTCCAGCGCCGTGAACTCAGGCAGCAGGTGGTGGAACTGGTAGATGAATCCCAGCTCGCGATTGCGCACGATATTGCGCTCGCTCTCGCGCAGCGCCGTAAAGGGCCGGCCCTGCAAGGCAACCCGGCCACTGTCCGGGTTGTCGAGTCCGCCCAGCACGTGCAGCAAGGTACTCTTGCCGGAGCCGGACGCGCCGACGATGGCAACCTTCTCCCCAGCCTCGATCCGCACGTCCACGCCCTTGAGCACGGTCACGTCCAGGCCGCCCTGGCGGAAACGCTTGGTCAGGCCCTCGCCCAACAGGACGGGCGTGCCGTTGTCCTTGCCCGGTGTATCGGCGGCGCTGCCGGCCGGTTCCGCGCGCAACAGGGTTTCACTCATAGCGCAGCGCCTCCGCCGGATTGACGCGGGCAGCGCGCCAGCTTGGGTAGAGCGTGGCCAGGATGGACAGTACAAAGGAAACGATACCGATGGTGGCAATGTCGTTCACGCGGGGATCCGAAGGCAATTCACTAATGAAATAGATGTCGCGCGGCAGGAACTGCACATGCAGCAGCCGCTCGATAAAGGGAACGATCACATCGATGTTGAAGGCGATCAGCGCGCCGCCGGCCACGCCGGCCAGCGTGCCGATAAAGCCGATGGCCACGCCCTGCACGATAAAGATCTTGGTGATCGAGCTGGGCTGCGCGCCCATGGTGCGCAGGATGGCGATGTCGGCCTGCTTGTCCGTGACGGTCATGACCAGCGTGGACACCAGGTTGAACGCGGCCACGGCGATGATTAGCGTGAGGATGATGAACATCATGCGCTTCTCGGTCTGCACCGCGGCGAACCAGTTGCGGTTCTGCTTGGACCAGTCGCGCAGGTATAGCTCGCCCGAGAGCGTGCCGGCCAGCGCGTCGGCCACTTGCGGCGCGCGCTGCATATCCGTCAGTTTCAGGCGCACGCCGGTGGGGCCGGCGAGGCGGAACATGGCTTCGGCGTCGCGGATATTGATCAGCGCCAGCGCGCTGTCGAACTCGAAATGGCCCGACGAAAACACCCCGACCACCGTGAACTGCTTGAGCCGCGGCAGCACCCCGGCCGGCGTGATGGTGCCCTGCGGCACGACCACCGTGACCTTGTCGCCCACCTGCACGCCCATGGCATTGGCCAGTTCGTTGCCCAGCGCGATGCCGAATTCGCCCGGCAGCAGGCGATCCATGCCGCCGCCCCGGAACTGCTTGCCGATATCGGACACCTTGGGTTCCTCGGAAGGCTCGACCCCTCGCAGCAGCACGCCGCGCACCGCATCGTCCCGGGTCAGCATGGCCTGCGCCGCCACATAGGGCGCGGCACCGATCACTTCCTTGTTGCGCAGCGCCTCGGCGGCGGTCTTTTGCCAGTCGGGCAGCGCCCCGGGCCCGACCACCTCGATGTGCGAGAGCACCGAGAGCATGCGGTCACGCACTTCTTTCTGGAAACCATTCATCACCGACAGCACCACGATCAGCGCCGCCACGCCCAGCGCGATGCCGGCCATGGAAATCATCGAGATAAAGGAAATAAAGGTGTTGCGGCTGGCGCGCTTGCTTGCGCGGGTATATCGCCAACCGATCTGCCACTCGTAAGGAAAGTTCAAGAGGGTTCCTGTTGTTAGGGAGTAACGCCGGCGCCACACCGCCGACGCCGCATATGGCTTACTGGCTGCGTGATCGCGCCACTGTCCCAGCCGGGCCGGGGGACGATATTTCCGCCGGCCGCCAGCCGCAAGTTTACAATCCCGGCACCATGATGACGCACCTGACCTTGATTGTGCCCTTTTCCGTCCCGCCCGGCGCCGCGATTGACGCGGACGGCGGGGGCAACGACGCCATGCTGGAAGCCTTGCTGCGGCAGTTGGAGTTACCGGCGCTGGGAAAGTTGCTCACCCGCGCCAGCCCCGGCCCGCGCGAGCGCCACGACGATCCCTTCCTGCGCTCGCTGCCGCATGAGCGCTGGCTGGCCGGACGTGCCGGGCTCGACACTGTCCGCGTGCCCAGCGCCCCGTTCATGCGCCTGGCGGATATGAGCGCCGCCGGCACGGGCGCCGCCGCGAACGACGGCCAGGCCTGGGCTTGCCTGCAGCCGGTACACATCCACGCCGCGCGCGACCACCTGGTGCTGATGGATCCGGCCCAGTTGCACATCCGGGCCGAGGAGTCGGCGGCCCTGCACGCCGCGGTGGCTGACCTGCTGCGGGAGTCGGGCATCTTGCTGGAAACGCCGCATCCGGCCCGCTGGTATATCCCGGAAGCTGTGTTCGGGCCACTTGTGGCCGCCAGCCCGCTGCGCGCCACCGGCCGCAATATCGATGTGTGGATGCAGTCCGGGGAGCGCGCCCGCGACTGGCGCCGGATCCAGAACGAAATCCAGATGACCTGGTATGACCATCCGGTGAACCAGGCCAGGGAAGCCGCCGGAGCGCTCTCCATCAATTCTGTCTGGCTCTACGGCGGCGGCACCCTGCAACAAGTGCCGCGCCTGGCCGACACGGTATTGACCGGGGACGCTTTCCTGCACGGCCTGGCGCTGGCCGGGGGCGCTGCGTGCCAGCCCTTGCCAGCGCGCTTCAAGGCCATCGAAGGCATCGAGGGCAGCGCCATGGTGCTGCTTGAGGACGCCATCGAAGCCCATATCGCCGAAGACTGGGGCCTGTGGATCGAGCGCATGCACGCACTCGATGCCGAATGGTTCGCCCCGGCGCTGGCCGCACTCGAAGGCGGCCAGTTGCAAGCGGTGACGCTGATGCTGGCCGGCGACAACCACTATGCCGAATTCACCGTGCGCCGCGCCGACCTGCGCAAATTCTGGCGCGGCCTGGGCCAGCGCGGCGACTGGCGCGCGCTGCTGTCCGACCTCGCCTATGCCGCCTGAACACCGTTTTCCCGCAAGCCGCACATGACCCGAATCGCCGTTCGTTCCTTCTCCACCGAAAATGCCGGCAAGCTGGCCGGACTCGGCCTGCATCCCACGCTGGCGCGCATCCTGTCGGCGCGCGGGGTGCGCGAACCCGCCGAACTTGCCACTGAACTGCCGGGCCTGGTGCCGCCGGCCGCCCTGAAGGGCATCGACCAGGCCGCGACTTACCTGGCCGACGCCATCGCCGCCGGCCGGCGCCTGCTGATCGTGGCCGACTACGACTGTGACGGCGCCACCGCCTGCGCGGTCGGCGTGCGCGGCCTGCGCATGCTGGGCGCGCACATCGACTACATCGTGCCCAACCGCTTCGAGTACGGCTACGGCCTGACCCCGGAAATCGTGGCGCTGGCGGCCAGGCAGCAGCCGGATGTGATCGTCACCGTGGACAACGGCATCGCCAGCGTCGACGGCGTTGCGGCCGCCAATGCGCTCGGCATCGATGTGGTGGTGACCGATCACCATCTGCCCGGCGACCAGTTGCCCGACGCCGCGGTGATCGTCAACCCCAACCAGCCAGGCTGCGAATTCCCGAGCAAGAACCTGGCGGGCGTGGGCGTGATGTTCTACGTGCTGCTGGCGCTGCGCGCGGAACTGCGCCGCCGTGGCGCGTTCGACACGCAGACCCAGCCGCGCCTCGACACCCTGCTCGACCTGGTCGCGCTGGGCACCGTGGCGGACGTGGTCAAGCTGGACAGCAACAACCGTATCCTGGTCGCGCAAGGCCTCAAGCGCATGCGCGCCGGCCGCATGCACGCCGGCGTGGCCGCCCTGTTCCGCGCCGCCGGGCGCGAGGCGACGCGCGCCAACACCTTCGACCTGGGCTTTGGCGTGGGCCCGCGCCTGAACGCCGCCGGGCGCCTGGCCGACATGTCGCTCGGCATCGAATGCCTGCTGACCGACGACGCCAACCGCGCCTGGGAAATCGCCCAGGAACTTGACGGCATGAACCGCGAGCGGCGCGATATCGAGGCCGGCATGCAGCAGGAAGCGCTGCAGATCCTGGAAGGCCCGCTGGGCGCGCTGGACCCGGCCGCGCGCTTCACTATCAGCGTGTTCAACGACACCTGGCACCAGGGCGTGATCGGCATCGTGGCCTCGCGCCTCAAGGAGAAATACCACCGCCCCACCATCACCTTCGCGCCGGGCGACGAGGATACGATCAAGGGCTCGGGCCGTTCGATCCCGGGCTTTCACCTGCGCGATGCCCTGGATCTGGTATCCAAACGCCACCCCGGCCTGCTGAAGAAATTCGGCGGCCACGCCATGGCGGCCGGCCTGACCCTGGGCGCGGGCGATTTCGCGCAGTTCATGGCGGCGTTCGAGACCGTGGGACGCGAATGGCTGAGCGACGAGCAGCTTGCCCGTGTGATCGAAACCGATGGCGATATCGAGGATGCCTGCTTCAGCCCGGAGTTCGTTTCGCTGCTGGAGCAGCAGGTATGGGGCCAGGGCTTCCCGGCGCCCACGTTCTGCGGCGAGTTCGATGTCGTGCGCCAGAGCGTGCTCAAGGGCAAGCACCTCAAGCTGCAGCTCGGGCGCGGCAGCCAGCGCTTCGACGCCATCTGGTTCAACCATGCCGAGTCGCTGGGCGCCAGCGCGCTGGTGGCCTACCGGCTCGATAACAACACCTTCAACGGTGTCACCCGCGTGCAGATGGTGATCGAGCACGCGCAGTAGCGTGCGCGCCCCGCACGGACGTCAGCCGCGTGCGGGCAGCAGTCCTGCCGGATCGACCGGCTTGCCGTTGTTGCGTACCTCGAAGTGCAGTTCGCTGTCGGCCGTGCCCATGCGGCCCACCTCCTGCCCGCCGGACACCTGCGCGCCCTCGCTGACCGAGGGCTTGTCCAGGTTGCCGTAGACCGTCAGCCAGTTGTCGTCGTGCTTGATGATGACCAGCATGCCGTAGCCGCGCAGGTTACCGACGTGGATCGCCTTGCCCCCGGCCGCGGCGCGCACCGTGCTGCCAGGCGCCGTGTTGATGCGCAGGCCCTTGCTGGCGGGCGGCCCGTAGCCCGCGGTAACGCGGCCGTCAGCCGGCCATTGCAGGCGGATGCTGGTAGCCGGCGCCCGCGACGGCGCGCTGTTGTCCACGCGCGGGGTATCCCCCACCGCCACCGGGCCGCTGCTGGCCCCGCCACCCGTGCCGGCGCTGGCGCCGGCCGGTGGGCGAATCCGCAGCAACTGCCCTACCTCGATGCGATCGGCGCTGGGCAACTGGTTCCAGCGCGTCAGCTCGCGCACCGTGCGCTTGTGTCGCCGGGCGACGGTATACAAGGTGTCGCCGCTCTGCACCCGGTAGTAGCCGTCGGGCGCGGGTTCGCTGGCCAGGGTGCCACAGCCGGCCGCGAGGCAAGCCGCCGCCGCGGCGGCCAGCAGGCCAAGCGCACGGCGGCGCGCGTTTGTCTTGTCGTGGTTGCTTTGCTTCATCACGTACTTATCGTTCCTCCCTGTCCATACTGTCCTACTGTCCATATCTTGAAGCCGGTTGCGCCCGCCAGCACCCTCGCGTCTGCCATGAGGCACCCGCAACTGTAGACCGTTCGCGTGGCGAACCGTTCGAAATCATGCAACAGACTGCATCCGGGCGGGGGAAGACAGCCCCCGATCCGCTATAATTCAAGGTTTTGAAAGCGCAGGAACATCATGGAAGCAGAACGCCTCAACGCCATCTCCGGTGCCATCTCCGATCTCCGTTCGCGAACGGAAGATCTACGGGGGTATCTTTGACTACGATGTCAAAGTAGGAAGACTCGACGAAGTCAACGGCGAACTCGAGGATCCCGAGGTCTGGAACAACCCCAAGCGGGCCCAGGATCTCGGCAAGGAAAAGAAAATGCTGGAGGGCGTGGTCGGCGTGCTCGGCAAGCTCACCGATGACCTCAGCGGCGCCGAGGAGTTGTTCGAGCTCGCGCGCGAGGAAGGCGACGACGACACGATGGAAGCCATCGAGACCGACGTCGCGGGCTTCGAAGCCATCGTCGCGGACATGGAATTCCGCCGCATGTTTGCCGGCGAGATGGATCAGGCCAACGCCTTTATCGACATCCAGGCCGGCGCCGGCGGCACCGAAGCCTGCGACTGGGCCTCGATGCTGCTGCGCCAGTACCTGAAGTACTGCGAGCGCAAGGGTTTCAAGGCCGAGGTGCTGGAAGAATCCGAAGGCGACGTGGCGGGCATCAAGAGCGCCACGATCAAGGTCGAGGGCGAGTACGCGTTCGGCTACCTGCGCACGGAAACCGGCGTGCACCGCCTGGTGCGCAAGTCGCCGTTCGACTCGTCGGGCGGCCGCCACACGTCGTTCTCGTCGGTGTTCGTCTACCCCGAGGTGGACGAGTCCTTCGAGGTCGAGGTCAATCCGGCGGACCTGCGCGTCGACACGTACCGTGCTTCCGGCGCGGGCGGCCAGCACATCAACAAGACCGATTCGGCGGTGCGGATCACGCACATCCCGACCGGCATTGTGGTGCAGTGCCAGAACGACCGCTCGCAGCACCGGAACCGCGCCGAAGCCATGTCGATGCTGAAATCGCGCCTGTACGAGCACGAAATGCGCAAGCGCCAGGCCGAGGCCGACAAGCTGGAGTCGTCCAAGACCGACGTGGGCTGGGGCCACCAGATCCGCTCCTACGTGCTGGACCAGAGCCGCATCAAGGACCTGCGCACCAACGTGGAAATGTCCAACACGCAGAAGGTGCTGGACGGCGACCTGGACCCGTTCATCGAAGCCAGCCTGAAGCAAGGGCTGTAACACGCAGCAGCGGCGCCACGCCGCCGCGCCGGGGCACGGCGCGGCGGCCGGGGCGGCCACACACCCGCCGGGACAATCTCGACCATGACCGCAGCATCGCATCTGATCATCATCACGGGCACCTCGCGCGGGCTCGGCGCCGCGCTGACGCAGGTACTGCTCAAACCGGGTAACCGCCTGCTGTGCGTGGCGCGCGGCCGCAATCCCGAACTGGAACGGATCGCATCCGCCAGCGGCGTCAAGGTAGCCTGGCACCTGCAGGACCTGTCGCAGCCCGGCCCGGCGGCGACCTGGCTCGGCAGCGTGCTCGACGCGGTCGAGGAAACGCCTGCCAGCGTCACGCTGATCCTGAACGCGGGCATGATCGAGCCGATCGGCCCGATCACCAGACTGCGTGAACCGACGCTGGTGCCGCACCTGCTGACCAATCTTGCCGCGCCGATGACCATGACCGCGGCCTTCTTGGCGCACACCGAGCGCTTCGGCTGCCCGCGCAAGATCCTGGCGATCTCGTCCGGCGCGGCGCGCCGCCCGGTCGAAGGCTGGAGCGCCTATTGCGCCAGCAAGGCGGGCCTGGACATGTTCGTGCGCTCGATCAACGCGGAGTACGCGCAGGCCCCGGCCGAACGTGCCGTGCGCGCCGTGGCGCTGGCACCGGGTGTGATCGACACCGGCATGCAGGCCACCATCCGCGATGCCGATTTCGCGCAAGTACAGCGCTTTCGCGACCTCAAGGAAAACGACCAGCTGGCCTCGGCCGACGACACCGCGCAGCGCATCGCCGCGTACCTGGAGCGGCCGGATTTCGGCAGCACCGAGCTCGACGACATCCGCAATACCTGAACCTCCCCCCGCCCCGGG
>NZ_JFJV02000014.1:29552-45950 GCF_000611145.1 Cupriavidus sp. SK-3
CGAATCCAACCGCGCTCCCGCCGAGGCCAACGCCCCGGCCGCAGCCGACGAAAACAAGATCATCGCGGAACGGCGCGAGAAGCTGCAGGCCCTGCGTCAGCAAGGCGTGGCCTTCCCCAACGATTTCCGCCCGACCCACCAGGCCGCCGCACTGCACGAGCAGCACAGGGAGACCGACCAGCCCGCGCTGGAAGCCAGCCCGGTGGAAGTCGCCATCGCCGGCCGCATGATGCTCAAGCGGGTGATGGGCAAGGCCAGCTTCGCCACCGTGCAGGACGGCGGCGGCCAGATCCAGTTCTACATCACGCGCGACAAGGTCGGTGAAGACGTCTACGCGGCCTTCAAGCACTGGGACCTGGGCGACATCATCAGCGCGCGCGGCGTGCTGTTCCGCACCAACAAGGGCGAGTTGTCGGTACAGGTGCAGGAACTGCGCCTGCTGTCCAAGGCCCTGCGCCCGCTGCCGGACAAGTTCCACGGCCTGGCCGACCAGGAAACCAGGTACCGCCAGCGCTATGTCGACCTGATCGTGTCGCCGGAAACACGCGCCACCTTCCGCGCACGGACCAACGCGATCAGCTCGCTGCGCCGTCACATGGCCGACGCCGGCTTCATGGAAGTGGAAACGCCCATGCTGCACCCGATCCCGGGGGGCGCCACGGCCAAGCCGTTCATCACCCACCACAACGCGCTGGACATGCAGATGTTCATGCGTATCGCGCCCGAGCTGTACCTGAAGCGCCTGGTGGTAGGCGGCTTCGAACGCGTGTTCGAGATCAACCGCAACTTCCGCAACGAAGGGGTGAGCCCGCGCCACAACCCCGAGTTCACGATGATGGAGTTCTACGCGGCCTACACGGATTACCGCTGGCTGATGGACTTCACCGAGAACCTGATCCGCCAGGCCGCCATCGACGCGCGCGGCAGCGCCGTACTGAATTACCAGGGCCGCGAGCTGGATCTGTCCAAGCCCTTCCATCGCCTCACCATCACCCAGGCGATCCAGAAATACGCGCCGCAGTACACCGACGCGCAACTGGCGGATACCGAATTCCTGCGCGCGGAGCTGAAGAAGTTCGGCATCAACACCAGCGCACCGCAATTCCTCAACGCCGGCCTGGGCACGCTGCAACTGGTACTGTTCGAGGAAACCGCCGAGAGCCAGCTGTGGGAGCCGACCTTCATCGTCGACTACCCGGTGGAAGTCTCGCCGCTGGCGCGCGCCTCGGACACCCAGCCGGGCATCACCGAGCGCTTCGAGCTGTTTATCACCGGCCGCGAAATCGCCAACGGCTTCTCCGAGCTGAACGATGCCGAGGACCAGGCCGAGCGTTTCCGCAAGCAAGTGGACCAGAAGGATGCTGGCGACGAGGAAGCGATGTACTTCGACGCCGACTACATCCGCGCGCTCGAATACGGCATGCCTCCGACGGGCGGCTGCGGTATCGGCATCGACCGCCTGGTGATGCTGCTGACGGATAGCCCGAATATCCGCGACGTGATCCTGTTCCCGCATCTGCGCCGCGAGGACTGATGCGCGGTGGCGGCCTGATGCCGGCCGCCAGGCAACGAAAAAGCCCCATCCAAACGATGGGGCTTTTTCGTTTGCGCGCCAGTTTGTTACAAATAGCCTACCGGGAAGCGAGCGGAGTCCCACAGCAAACCACTGATTTAAAACGATTTTCCCGCCTACATAAGCTTACAAAATCAAACGGAAAACGGTGCCGCGTTCGGCCACACTGGTCTCATCGAAACGTTGACCGGCAGCATCCCTGACTGGCGGCGCTTCGCGAGGAAAACAATATGCCGAACCCGACCTTGCAGCCATCGAACGAACCCGCCCTGCCTTCCACATTGCCCGTGCAGCGCCGCCTGCATCCGCTGGTAGGCGCAGCCGCAGTGGCAATCGTGGTCGCCAGCCTGACCGCCGTCGCCGCGATGACCGGCGTGCTGCCCGTTAGCAAGGCGACGCAGGATGCGCCGCAATCACTGACCGCGCCGATTGCCGCCAACAATGCGCAGGCCGTCCAGCAAACCGCACCTGGCAGTACCACCCGCCCGCCCGAAGCGGCCGCCCCTGCGTTGGCACAGGCGCCAGCCGCCCCGCCCGCTCAGGCGCCCGCGCCCCGGCGGGCCACCCAGCGCAACGCCAACCCGGAAACAGGATATGGCCCCGAAGCGAGCCGCGCCGAGAACGGCGCCTCTGCGCAACGCCAGCCGGCGCAAGGCAGCGCGTACACCGGCCACATCGTGGCCATCACGCCGATCGAGACCGCCAAGCCCGCCACAGGCCTCGGCGCTGTCGGCGGCGCGGTGGTCGGCGGGCTGTTGGGCAACCAGATTGGCAAGGGCAACGGACGCATCCTGGGAACCGTGGCCGGCGCGGTAGGCGGCGGCTTTGCCGGCAACCAGATCGAAAAGACCGTGCGCAAGGACACTTCCTACCAGGTGCGCGTGCAGATGGACAATGGCAGCTACCGCACCTTCACCTATCATGCCGATCCTGGCGTGCAGGTAGGCCAGCGCGTGCGCTTGCAGGATGGTGTCCTGGTGACGGCCTGACCGGCCGGACTCCCGGAACACAATTGTCAAGAAAAGGGCCGGATCACCGGCCCTTTTACTTTTACTTTGACGTTCCCTTACTCCGCTTCTTCGATCCAGGCGGCCTGGATCGCTTCCAGGATCTTTTCACCCGAGCGCTCGGGCACGTCGGCGAAGCCGTCGAGCTCCAGGACCCAGCGGTGCAGGTCGGTGAATCGAATCGTGGTGGGGTCCACATCCGGGTACTTGTCGTACAGGGCGGCGGCGATATCGTAGGTGTCGGTCCACTTCATGAGGATTCTCTCTGTCAGGTCGGCAACGGGACGAGCAGGCGCACAGGCGCTCAGTGTCCTTCCTTGGCGTAATTGATGGTGTACTTGGGAATCTGCACGGTAAGGTCCTCGTCGGCAACGATAGCCTGGCACGAGAGCCGCGAGTTCGGCTCAAGCCCCCACGCCTTGTCCAGCAGGTCCTCTTCCTTCTCTTCCGGCTCGTTGAGAGAATTGAAGCCTTCGCGCACCACCACATGGCAGGTGGTGCAGGCGCACGACTTCTCGCAGGCATGCTCGATCTCGATGCCATGGCTGAGCAAGGCATCGCAGACGCTGGTTCCGGTCTTGGCTTCGAACACGGCGCCCTCGGGACAGAGTTCGACGTGGGGCAATACGATGATCTGTGGCATGAAATGTCCTGGATTTAGATACGGTGCGAGAGTCCTCGGGGATCAGCCCAGGTCCTCCACCTTGCGGCCAGCCAGCGCGCTCTTGATCGAGCGGTCCATCCGGCGGGCGGCGAATTCGTCGGTGCCATGGGACAGCGCTTCCACCGCTGCCTTGATGGCGTGGTGATCCTCGCCCTTGGCGATGTCGCCCGCTGCCGCGATCAGCCGCTCCACGCCGGCACGTTCTTCGTCCGAGAGCAGGTCGCCGTCGAGCTCCAGCGCGCGGTGCGTCGCTTCGATCAGGCGCGCGGCGTCCACGCGCTCTTCAGCCAGCGCGCGGCTCTTCATATCGTGCTCGGCTTCGCGGAAGCTGTCCTGCAGCATGCGAGCGATCTCGTCGTCGGCGAGCCCGTAGGATGGCTTGACAGTAATGGTCGCTTCCACGCCCGACTGCGTCTCGCGTGCGAACACCGACAACAGCCCGTCGGCGTCGACCTGGTAAGTCACGCGGATGCGTGCCGCGCCGGCCACCATCGGCGGAATGCCGCGCAACTCGAAGCGCGCCAGCGAGCGGCAGTCGCTTGCCAGTTCGCGTTCGCCCTGCAGCACATGGATGGCGATCGCGGTCTGGCCATCCTTGAACGTGGTGAACTCCTGCGCGCGCGCCACCGGGATGGTGCTGTTGCGCGGAATGATCTTTTCGACCAGTCCGCCCATGGTTTCCACGCCCAGCGACAGCGGGATCACGTCGAGCAGCAGCCAGTCCTCGCCCGGCGCACCGTTGCCGGCCAGCAGGTTGGCCTGCATCGCCGCGCCCAGCGCCACGACCCGGTCGGGATCGAGGTTCGTCAGCGGGCGCTGGCCGAAGAAATCGCCCACCGCCTTGCGCACCGAGGGCATGCGGGTCGCACCGCCGACCAGCACCACGCCCTTGACTTCGTCGGCCCCCACGCCCGCATCGCGCAGGGCCTTGCGCACCGGCGCCAGGGTCTTCTGCACCAGCGGCGCGGTCATCTCTACGAAGGCCGTTGCCGACAGCGTCAGGTGCACGATCTCGCCGCTGTCCAGCACTGCGTCGATCACCGTGGAATCGGCCTCCGACAGCGCTTCCTTGGCGGCGCGCGCGCGCACCATCAACAAGCGCATATCCTCGGCCGAGAGCGGTTGCAGGGCAGCTTGCTCGACAATCCAGCACATCAGGCGCTGATCGAAATCGTCCCCGCCAAGGGCGGAGTCGCCGCCGGTGGCCAGCACCTCGAACACACCCTTGCTGAGCTTGAGAATGGAGATATCGAAGGTGCCGCCACCGAGGTCGTACACCGCGTAGATGCCTTCGGACGCGTTATCCAGCCCGTAGGCGATCGCCGCCGCCGTCGGCTCGTTCAGCAGGCGCAGCACTTCCAGCCCCGCGAGCTGGGCGGCATCCTTGGTGGCCTGGCGCTGCGCGTCGTCGAAATAAGCGGGCACGGTAATCACCGCGCCGACCAGTTCGTCACCCAGCGAGTCTTCGGCGCGCTGGCGCAGCGTGGCCAGGATCTCCGCCGAAATCTCGACCGGGCTCTTCACGCCGGCCACGGTCTTGATCTGCACCATGCCAGGCGCGTCAACGAAATCGTAGGGACTATGTTCGATATGCGCGACGTCGCGCAGGCCGCGCCCCATGAAGCGCTTGACCGAGACGATGGTGTTCTTTGGGTCGTGCACCGCTTCTTCCTGCGCGCGGTAGCCGATCTGCGTGCCCTTGTTGGGCAGGTAGCGCACCACCGAAGGCAGCAGCGCGCGGCCGCTTTCATCGGTCAGGACTTCGGGAATGCTGTTGCGAACCGCCGCCACCAGCGAATTGGTCGTGCCGAGGTCGATGCCGACCGCTAGCCGCTTCTGGTGGGGTGCCGGCGACATGCCGGGTTCGGAGATCTGGAGCAGTGCCATGATGAATCGTCTTTATTCGTGCGGTGGCAAGGCAGCCTGTCACACAGGCTGGTCTTGCGCCGGGGCGCCATTGTGGCATGGCGGCGGCGAACGTGCCCGGAGGCGCTGAATCCTAGCCTTCCAGGCGGTCGATCGCCTCGCTGGTGTCGTGTTCGATCTTCTCGATGAACATCAATTGCCTGGCCGCGCCGCCGGCTGCCGCGTTGTCGCCGGCATCCAGCAGTGCGCCCAGCGCCGCGTGGCGCTCGCGCTTCTCGCCGCGCAACTCGCGCAGCAGCGCGTCGAGCCGGGCGACGTCCTTTTCCTCGACCGCTTCCTGCAGCGCCTCGCGCCATTCCATTTGCTGCATCAGGAAAGCCGGCGCCATGGCCGTATTGTTCTCGGCCTGGATATCCACGCCGCGCAGCGTCAGCAGGTAGATCGCGCGCTTGAGCGGCTGGCGCAGCGTGCGGTACGCCTCGTTGGCATGCGCGGCCCACTGCATGGCCACGCGGCGCTCGGCGTCGCCGGCATTGGCGAAGCGGTCCGGGTGCGCCTGCGACTGCACGGTCAGGTAGGCGGCGTCCAGCGCCGCCTCGTCGACTGCGTACCCCACCGGCAAGCCAAACAGGGCGAAATAATCGTCTTTCAACACCTTCCCCAACAAAAAGAGCGGCTGCGCCGCCCCTTTGAACTTCCTTCAGCGTAAAGCGGCGCGTCGGCCGCGCCGGCGATACCGCAATAAATTGCGCAGGCACCGGCCGGCAACGCGCTACACGCTTCGCGCCGCCCAATCTGCCGGCGGCTCCGCCCGATCGCACTTCAGGCAGTCCACCACCTCGCCGATCCGTGCCGCCCGGCCCTGCACCGTCAGCGTCCACGGACGCATCTGCCAGGGCGGGTCATGGCGCATATGCTGGCCATGACCGCAATCCAACTCTGCCACCCAATGGCTTTCGTCATCCTGGTGGAAGCCGACTATGCCGTGTTTCATCGCATTCTGCGCAAAGACGTCAGCCGCAGCGCGCTCAGACCCGGAACGACTCTCCGCAACCGCATTCGTCCTTGACATTGGGGTTGTTGAAACGGAACCCCTCGTTCAGGCCTTCGCGCGCA
Organism: Cupriavidus sp. SK-3; assembly: GCF_000611145.1. NCBI lineage: Bacteria > Pseudomonadati > Pseudomonadota > Betaproteobacteria > Burkholderiales > Burkholderiaceae > Cupriavidus > Cupriavidus sp. SK-3. Next base: position 35,779 of record NZ_JFJV02000014.1, read on the forward strand.
AAGTCCAGTTCCGTGCCATCGATATACGGCAGGCTCTTCGGATCGACGATCACCTTGATGCCGTGCGACTCGAATACGCTGTCTTCCGGCAACAGGTCATCGACGTATTCCAGCTTGTAGGCAAGGCCCGAGCAGCCGGTCGTCTTGACGCCGAGGCGCAGGCCAACGCCCTTGCCGCGGCGGTCCAGGTAGCGCGCCACATGCTTGGCGGCCTTCTCGGTAAGCGTGATCATCGGTGCTTTATCCCTTGATGGATCGCGGAACTCAGGCGGCCTTCTGTTCGGCGCCTTCGTGCTTCTTCTTGTAATCCTCGACCGCCGCCTTGATGGCGTCTTCGGCCAGGATCGAGCAATGGATCTTCACCGGCGGCAGCGCCAGTTCCTCGGCGATGTGGGTATTCTTGATTTCCAGTGCCTGATCCACGGTCTTGCCCTTGACCCACTCGGTCACGAGCGACGAGGATGCGATGGCCGAACCGCAGCCATAGGTCTTGAACTTGGCGTCTTCGATCACGCCAGCTTCATTGACCTTGATCTGCAGCTTCATGACGTCGCCGCAAGCCGGCGCACCGACCATGCCGGTCCCCACGGCGTCGTCGTTCTTGTCGAACGAGCCCACGTTGCGGGGGTTTTCATAGTGGTCGAGAACCTTCGTGCTGTATGACATTTTGGCTACCTCTTGGCGTAATTATGGGGGTCTTGCGGGGGTCTTGGCGCTTAGTGCGCGGCCCACTGGATGGAATTCAGGTCCACACCGTCCTTGAACATTTCCCACAGCGGCGACAGGTCGCGCAGCTTGGCGATCTTGCTCTTGAGCAGTTCGACGGTGTAATCGACTTCTTCCTCGGTGGTGAAACGGCCCACCGTAAAGCGAATCGAGCTGTGTGCCAGTTCGTCGTTGCGGCCAAGGGCGCGCAGCACGTACGAAGGCTCCAGCGACGCCGAGGTGCAGGCCGAGCCCGACGACACCGCCACGTCCTTGATCGCCATGATCAACGATTCGCCTTCGACAAAGTTGAAGCTGACATTCAGGTTGTGCGGCACACGCTGTTCCAGGTCGCCATTCAGGTAGACCTCTTCCATGCCCGACAGGCCGCGCCACAGGCGGTCGCGCAGCATGCGGATGCGCTCGTTTTCCGTGGCCATTTCCTCGCGGGCAATACGGAAGGCTTCGCCCATGCCGACGATCTGGTGCGTGGCCAGCGTGCCCGAGCGCATGCCGCGCTCGTGGCCGCCGCCGTGCATCTGCGCTTCCAGGCGCACGCGCGGCTTGCGGCGTACGTACAGCGCGCCAACGCCCTTGGGGCCATAGGTCTTGTGCGCCGAGAACGACATCAGGTCGCACTTCAGCGTGTTCAGGTCAATTGCCACCTTGCCGGTGGCCTGGGCCGCGTCGCAATGGAAAATAATGCCCTTGGCGCGGCAGATCTCGCCGATCTGCGCCACATCCTGGATCACGCCGATCTCGTTGTTCACCAGCATCACCGACACCAGGATCGTGTCGGGGCGGATCGCCGCCTTGAGCACTTCGATGTCGAGCAGGCCGTTTTCCTGCACGTCGAGATACGTCACCTCGAAGCCCTGGCGCTCCAGCTCGCGGGTGGTATCCAGCACGGCCTTGTGCTCGGTCTTCACCGTGATGAGGTGCTTGCCCTTGCCCGAGTAGAAATTGGCCGCGCCCTTGATGGCGAGGTTATTGGACTCGGTTGCGCCCGACGTCCAGACGATCTCGCGCGGATCGGCGCCAACCAGTGCGGCCACCTGCTCACGCGCCTCTTCCACCGCGCGTTCGGCATCCCAGCCGTAGGCGTGGCTGCGCGAAGCCGGATTGCCGAACTGTTCGCGCAGGTACGGAATCATCTTGTCCGCCACGCGCGGGTCTACCGGCGTGGTGGCCGAGTAATCCATGTAGATGGGGAAATGTGGGGTGCTCATCGTTATGACTGCCTTTTAGGGACCGCTATGCTTGATGTTTCTCTGTGCTCTCTGGCCGGCTGCCCGTCTTACGACTGAGCCAGGCTGAAAACCGAATTCACCACCCGCGGACGCGCGGGCTTTTCCTGTTTGTCCGCCTTGCCCAGTGGCACGGCCACGGCTTGCGCCACCGACTCTTCGCGCATGTCGTGCAACACCGCGGGGGATTTGGCGCGCTGCTGGTCGACCAGGTTCTTCAGGGAGACGGAATCGAGATACTCGACCATTTTCTGGTTCAGCGTGGCCCACAGCTCGTGGGTCATGCAGCGACCGGTTCCCTCATCTCCGTTACAATTACCTTTTCCGCCGCACTGGGTCGCGTCGAGCGGCTCGTCGACAGCGATGATGATGTCGGCCACCGTGACGTCCTCCGCCTTGCGGGCAAGGCTGTAGCCGCCGCCCGGACCGCGCACGCTCTCCACGATCTCGTGGCGACGCAGCTTACCGAACAGCTGCTCGAGGTAAGAGAGGGAAATTTTCTGGCGCTGGCTGATGCCCGCTAGCGTAACGGGGCCCTGATCCTGGCGCATGGCCAGGTCGATCATGGCGGTTACCGCGAAGCGGCCTTTGGTCGTCAGTCTCATGATGCTGGGGAGTACTTGATCATTTTGGTCAAGTATAAAAGAAGTCGACTAATTCAGTCAAGTACCCCTGCCGCATTGCATCAAACCCGCCCCTCCCCCACCGGCGCCGCCGTCTCTGGCGCGCGCGGAGGCACGATCAGGGACCAGGGGTTTTTCAGGATGCGCTGCCGCACGGCCGCGCTCAGCGCCCGGCGGTCTACCCGACGCAGGCTGCGTGAGCGCAACGCCATATTGAAAGCCAGGGCGAAACTCACTGCCACATTGAGCAAGCCCATCAGCGCAATGCCCGCCACCGCCAGCCAGAACGAAGGCATTTTCAGCACACCGAGACCCAGCACGCCAATCGAGGTGCCCACCGCCCCGGTCGACAACGTGACGTGGCGCACCTCCATATGCGGACCGAAGAAGCTGAGGATCTCCGGCCCCAGACCGAGCAGCAGGCCAAGCGAGACATTGGCCGCGACCCCCGACATATTGCGCTTCCAGAAATCCGCCATGCGCGCCGCACCCTGCACGCCCAGCACATAGCGCAGGCGGCGGTTATACGCCATCACGTCGTGCACCTTGTGCAGCGCGAACCAGTTGTCGGCCCAGCCTGCCACCAGGCTGGACAGCCACAGCAACACGCCGGTGAAGATGGCATAGACAGGCGTGGGACCGAGAATGGAGAAGGACTCAATGGTGGCGATCGCCTTCGCCGGTGTGATCAGGTTGGCACCCAGGAAGCGATTGGCCAGCCACTGGATGGCCAGCGCGACCGGAAACACTGCCGCGAGGTTGCCGAAGATCGCCGCGGCGTTCGAGCGAATCATCGCGATGGTGTCATCGACAAAGATCTCCCTGCCTTCTGGCCTGCCGACCGCGTCGAGCCGGTGCGCCAGCGCCGGGCCGGTCATCGCCGGCTGCTTGGTGGCCAGCGTGAAATGCGCGAAGTGAATCACCAGGAAGCTGCCCGCATAGTTGAGCGAGGCAAGCAGGCCCTCGATGAACTTGTCCAGGTGCAACCCGTAGATCAGAAACTTGAGATAGACCGTGCCCACGGTGATCAGGCCGCCGCCGGCCGCGGCCCGCATCAGATCGCGGTACTCGCGGCGGTCGCGCGTGATGTAGTGCTCGCCGGTTTCGGCAGAGCGCTCCACTACCTTGCGCGCCAGTTGCGAGAACGAAGTGCCCGCCAGATGGACGATGCTGCGGCGCGCCTGGGTGGAACGAATCAACGCCGCAATCAGATGGGCATGCCGGTCGCGCCGCTGCGGCTCGACCCAGGTTGCCAGCAACAGCTCGATGCGCGCGAGCCGCACTTTCATGCGCTCGATCTGGAACACGACCTCCACAGAAACGCCATTCTCTTCGAGATCGTCGTACACACGCTGGGCCGCCTGGTGGCAGCCGTCAAGTAGTGCACGGAAATAGTTGAGGCGGTGCGCGAACGCCTCGCCACCGTGCTGCGCGGCCCCCTCCTCGCACAAGGCCTCGGCGGCGCTGCCCAGGCGGAAGAACGGCGTGTCCTGCACCTTGCCACTGAGGCGCGAGCGGATCGCCTGGCTCAGCCCCGTGGCGCGAACCTGACTCACCAGCACCTGGATGCTGGTGGCCAGCGTGCGATCAAAACGATCCCATTCCGGCATCGCGGCGGCATCGCCCGCTGCCTCCGGGTCGTCCGCGCGCAACACGGCAGTCAGCCCCTCGAGCAACTCGCCGTCCAGCGCCTCGACCCAGTCGGCATCGTTGCCGTCGATAAACAGCAGCGCAAACAGGCTCGCCAGATCGCCGCGATTGGGCGGCGGCGGCAGGAAGCGCGCCTGTAGCCGATCGAGCACCTCGCTCCAGAAGCCCGGGTGAGACGCCACGCCGGTATCGCAAAGCAAGGCAGTGGGATCGTTGTCGCGCACCAGCGAGCGCACCAGGCTGGCAAAGCGCCCCGCCACCTCCGGGTTGCGGCCAAGCACCTGCAGCAGGTAGCGCAACCGAACGTGCTCGCGGCGGCTCTTGTCGGCCGCCATGCCTTCGGTGCCAGGCAGCCCGTCGCGCCGGATCCAGTAGCCCAGTTCGATCAGCCAGCTGTTACGGTCCGCCAGCGGTGCCTCCGGGTCCGCGGCCGCCAGGATTGCGTCGAGTTGCAGGCTGGCATTGCGCGATTCGCGCCATTTGCGGAACAGGGAACGAAACATGAAACCTCATGAAAATTAAACAACGGCCGGAAGGGTTCGCGCCGCCGGTCAGGCTGCGCCGTCCAGCCTATTTGCGAGCAGCATGGCGACCACGCCATCGCAGGCGTCCTCCACGTAATCGAGCACGCGTTCGAAGCCGTCGCCCTCGCCATAATAGGGATCCGGCACTTCATCCGCGGCGTGGCGGCTGGCGAAGCTCATCAACAAGCGCAACTTGTCCTGACTGCCAGGCGGGCTGATTGCGCGCAGAGCCGCCAGGTTGTCATGGTCCATGGCCAATAGCAGATCGAAACGCGCGAAATCCTGCACCACCGCCAGCCGCGCGCGTTGCGCGGAGAGATCGTAGCCACGGGCCAGCGCATGGCGCTGCGAGCGCGCATCCGGTGCCCGCCCGACGTGGTAGCCATGCGTGCCCGCCGAATCCAGCTCGACCAGATCGACCAGCCCCGCCGATTCCAGTTTGGCNNNNCAGTTTGGCGCGCATCACGCCTTCAGCAGTTGGCGAGCGGCAAATATTGCCCATGCAGCACATGAGAATGGCGTATTTCTTCATAGGAATCAGATACCCGAGGTTCATTCAGGAAGCGAAAGTGCAGCCAGGCCGCTGATACGTCCCGATGAAATCAATCACCTGCAGCACGCCTTGGGCAGCCGCGGCAATCCTTCACGAATTTTGCAGGCCGAATTCTACCCGCTGCCGCCCACGCGAACCGCCACGACCAGAAGGCGCCGCGGTTGCGGTTCGAAGTCGAAAAAAGCACTGAGGGCGGCGAGAAGCGAAGGACCGCGATGGCAATCAAGCCACCCGGCCCGCTGCATCGTGGCAAATTAGCTGACGCAAAGTCGTCACCCGCTCATAATCGCGTAGTGAATATCCGCCCTAGCCATCTCCTGATATCGCCCATCCTGCTTTGCGCAAGCCTTGCGGGCGCCGCCGAACCTGCCGTGGGTGCCACCCCCGACTCAGGTTGTGAAAACCTGCTCACCGTCGTCCGCCGCAGCCTGGAGGATGAAATCGGCTCGGCATGCCCGGCGTTGGTTCCGGGGCCGGGCACGGCGTGCGCTGCGCAGCGCGAACCGCTGCGCGCCATCGTGGATTTCATCGGCAAGCGCCACGACGCTGATGCCGATGCGTGCGAAACCCTGCTGGAAGTCAACAAGCGCCTGCGATCGCTCCCACCAAAGGGCTAGGCCACGCCCCTCGCCTGCCTTTGCAGCCGCGCGGGCCCGCCGGCCCGAAGGACTGGCCGGCGGCGGCGCGACTCAGGGCAGCTTGGCCGCCAACACGTCCAGCTTCTCGATGGAAGGCGGCTTGGCGAACAGGTCGGGGGCCTTCGCCATCAAGGCTGCCGCGACCTTGCCCGAGAGATGGGCCTGGCGCCCGGCCTCATCGGGGAACGCATCGAAGATGCCGTACATGGACGGCCCGAGGCGAAGCGCGAACCATGCAGTGGTGCCGGTTTCCTCCTGCACCAGCGGCAGGCCGCCAAGCAGGAATTCCTCTATTTCCTTTTCCTTGCCGGGCTTCGCGTGCAGCGGAACCCACAGAGCGAACTTGACCATGAGCAGTCTCCTCACTACCGTCCGGGATTCCAACTATAGTCGGTAGCAAGGCCAGCGCCCGCATGCCACAGACGCGAGCGCCCTCAGGACGCGGCCGCGGCCGGCGGCAAGTGCTCCCCGTCGCCGCTGGCGCCGAATACCTGCCGCTTGAGCTTGGCCAACTGGTCGCGCACCTGCCCGGCCTTCTCGAACTCGAGATTCTTGGCGTGCTCGAACATTTGCTTTTCCAGCCGCTTGATCTCCTTCGCGACCTGCTTCTCGCTCATGTCTTCGTACTTGGCGCGCTCTTCCGCGGCCAGCAGTTCCGCCTTCACCTCGCCCGGGTCGTAGACCCCGTCGATGATGTCCTTGATACGCTTGACGACGCCGCGCGGCACGATGCCGTTGGCTTCGTTGAAGGCAACCTGCTTGGCTCGCCGCCGCTCGGTCTCACCGATCGCCCGCTTCATCGAATCGGTCATCCGGTCGGCATAGAGAATGGCGGTGCCGTTCACGTTACGGGCAGCGCGGCCGATGGTCTGGATCAGCGAACGTTCGGCCCGCAGGAAGCCTTCCTTGTCCGCGTCGAGAATGGCCACCAGCGAGACTTCCGGGATATCCAGGCCCTCGCGCAGCAGGTTGATGCCGACCAGCACATCGAAGGTGCCCAGCCGCAGATCGCGGATGATCTCCACGCGCTCCACGGTATCGATGTCCGAGTGCAGGTAGCGGACCTTGACGCCGTTCTCGGTCAGGAACTCCGTGAGCTGCTCGGCCATGCGCTTGGTGAGCGTGGTCACCAGCACGCGCTCTCCGACGGCTACCTTCTGGTGGATCTCGGACAGCAGATCGTCGACCTGCGTGGTCGCCGGACGCACGTGGATGATCGGATCGACCAGCCCCGTGGGCCGCACCACCTGCTCCACCACCTGCCCCGCATGCTCGTTCTCGTAGTTGGACGGCGTGGCCGAGACAAACATGCCCTGCCGCATCTTGCCCTCGAACTCCGCGAACTTCAGCGGACGGTTGTCCAGCGCGGAGGGCAGCCGGAAGCCATAGTCGACCAGGGTGGTCTTGCGCGCCCTGTCGCCGTTATACATGCCGTTGAACTGACCCATCAGCACGTGCGACTCATCCAGGAACATCAACGCATCGGACGGCAGGTAGTCGACCAGCGTGGGCGGCGGGTCGCCCGGCTTTGCGCCCGACAGGTGGCGCGAATAGTTCTCGATGCCCTTGCAGAAACCCAGCTCGGACAGCATTTCCAGGTCGAAGCGGGAGCGCTGCTCCAGCCGTTGCGCCTCCACCAGCTTGTTCTCCTTGTAGAAGAAGTCCAGGCGCTCACGCAGTTCGACCTTGATATCCTCGATCGCCCGCAGCACCGTTTCGCGCGGAGTCACATAGTGGCTTGAAGGATAGACCGTGAAACGCGGGATCTTCTGGCGCACGCGCCCGGTCAGCGGATCGAAGAACTGCAGCGAATCGATCTCGTCATCGAACATGTCGACACGCACCGCCAGCTCGGCATGCTCGGCCGGGAAGATATCCAGCGTATCGCCTCGCACGCGGAAGGTGCCGCGCTGGAAATCGGTCTCGTTGCGGGTGTACTGCATGGCGATCAGGCGCGCAATCACATCGCGCTGGCTGATCTTGTCGCCCGTGCGCAGCGTCAGGATCATCTTGTGGTATTCGGACGGGTTGCCGATACCGTAGATGGCCGAGACGCTGGCCACGATGATGGTGTCGCGCCGCTCCAGCAGGCTCTTGGTGGCCGACAGCCGCATCTGCTCGATATGCTCGTTGATCGAGGAATCCTTCTCGATGAACAGGTCGCGCTGCGGCACGTAGGCTTCGGGCTGGTAGTAATCGTAGTAGCTGACGAAGTACTCGACGGCATTGCGCGGGAAGAACTCGCGGAACTCGGAATACAGCTGCGCGGCCAGCGTCTTGTTGGGCGCGAACACGATGGCCGGACGCCCCATGCGGGCAATCACATTGGCCATGGTGAAGGTCTTGCCCGAACCGGTCACCCCCAGCAGGGTCTGGTAGGACAGACCATCCTCCACCCCCTCGACCAGCTGGCGGATCGCCTCGGGCTGGTCGCCAGCCGGCAGATAAGGCTGGTAAAGCTGGAACGGCGAACCGGGAAAGGTCGCGAACTTCTCTTCATCCAGCGCGGGTGCGACTTCAACGAGATTCGACATAGGCTGGTAGGGGAAAACCTCAGGAAAACGGGCAGATACGCTAGAATCTTGGGGTTGGCGGCCAGGTATCAAGATGGGGGCCGCCCGCACTCCCGAGCGCAGTCCGGAGCATTCTACGCCTTCCCGTTTTGTTACATAGTTGACCACGAGATCCCAAATGAGTTTGTTTTCTGCCGTCGAGATGGCCCCGCGCGACCCGATCCTGGGCCTGAATGAAGCCTTCAATGCCGATACCCGTGCGACCAAGGTCAATCTGGGTGTTGGCGTGTACTTCACCGACGAAGGGAAAATCCCTCTGCTGCGCGCCGTGCAGGAAGCCGAGAAGGCCCGCCTGACCACCGCCACCCCGCGCGGCTACCTGCCGATCGAAGGCATCGCCGCCTACGACCAGGCCGTGCAGACCCTGCTGTTCGGCAAGGAATCGCCGCTGATCACCGAAGGCCGCGTAGTGACGGCCCAGGCACTCGGCGGCACTGGCGCGCTCAAGATCGGCGCCGACTTCCTCAAGCGCCTGTATCCGGACGCCAAGGTCGCCATCAGCGACCCGAGCTGGGAAAACCACCGCGCCCTGTTCGAGGCAGCCGGCTTCCCCGTGATCAACTACACCTATTACGACGCCCCCAGCCACGGCCTGAATTTCACCGGCATGGTGGAATCGCTGAAGTCGTACGCGGCCAACACCATCGTCGTGCTGCACGCCTGCTGCCACAACCCGACCGGTGTCGACCTCTCGCCCGAGCAATGGAAGCAAGTGGTGGAACTGATCAAGGAACGCAACCTGATCCCGTTCCTCGACATGGCCTACCAGGGCTTCGCCGATGGCATCGACCCGGACGGTGCGGCAGTGCGCCTGTTCGCCGAATCCGGCCTGCCGTTCTTCGTCTCGAGCTCGTTCTCGAAGAGCTTCTCGCTGTACGGCGAGCGCGTGGGCGCGCTGTCGATCGTCACCACTGGCAAGGAAGAAGCCCAGCGCGTGATGTCGCAGGTCAAGCGCGTCATTCGCACCAACTACTCCAACCCGCCGACCCATGGCGGCACCGTGGTCGCCACCGTGCTGAACAGCCCCGAGCTGCGCGCCATGTGGGAACAGGAGCTGGGCGAAATGCGTGACCGCATCAAGCTGATGCGCCATGCGCTGGTGGACAAGCTGGCCGCCAAGGGCGTGCCGGGCGACTTCTCGTTCGTCAAGGCCCAGCGCGGCATGTTCTCGTACTCGGGCCTGAACTCGGCGCAAGTGGACCTCCTGCGCAACGAGCATGGCATCTACGCCGTGGGCACCGGCCGCATCTGCGTAGCAGCGCTCAACAGCCGCAACATCGACGCGGTGGTCGACGCCATCGCCGCCGTGCTGTAACGGTAAAGGCGTAAAGTGGACGAAAAGGCGACTTCGGTCGCCTTTTCCACGTCTGGCCGCATCTTTTTACATTTTTTTGGATTTGTCAGCCAGAAGTACAGCGTTTGTCCTATTGTCTTTTTCCGATGCAAGCGTACCTTAGGGTATATGCTGCATCGCACGATCGTTCGATAACGAGCATAATCGGTAACACATTAGCAATTCTGTGTTTGTTGCATTCGTAATATCAAGGCGTTGAATTCCAGCTTCGCCCCCAGCCTGATAGGGACCCGTCATGCTTTACCAGCTGCACGAATTCCAGCGCTCGATGCTGCACCCGCTTACCGCGTGGGCGCAGGCTACAG
>NZ_JFJV02000015.1:0-16027 GCF_000611145.1 Cupriavidus sp. SK-3
CCGCGGCGGTGCCGGAGGCGAGGGCGGCGACGCCGGCCATGACCTGCTCCATCACCGCCGCGATCCGCGCCGGCGTGCCGTGCCCGGTGCCGTCGCCGGCCACGGGCGCAGCCAGGTGGATCGCGGCAAGCCGGCGCGCCAGCGTTTCCATATGGAGCCCGTTCAACCGATTCGTCTCTGCCATGGCGGAAAGCAGGTCCCGTTGCCGGAAGCGGCGCATTTTCACCGCATACTCCAGCGCCTCGCCAGTACCGTCCACCCGGACATCGCACTGGCCTGGCCCCGCCACGATCCGTACCACGCCGAGATAGAGCGCCGCAGCCATCCTGCGATTCAATGCCAGTTCGGCCTCGCAATCGACTTTACGCGCGGCCAGCGTGGAGAAATCGACGAAGTCGAGGTGCACGGGCTTGCGCACCTTGTAGGCAAAGGCGCCGGCCAGGAAGACTTGCGAAATGTGCGTCTCGATGAGGCTGACTTTGTCTACCGGGTGCGGGTAGGCCGCGGGGCACATCAGGGCTTGCGTGAGTACCGCCGAATCCATGCTGGGATCTCCGTGGGTGGCTGTCTCCCTGTTTGTACTTTGGACAGGTCATGCTCCCATGCTATGCGCGCCACCGGAACCTGGCTTGACGCGGATCAAGTTGAGCGGCAGCCACCCGCCTATATTGAAGCGGAACAAGGGTTCGGCGCGCAACGCCGCGGATGCTTCATGCCGGCGGCCCATGCGCTGGCGACGGGAGAGCGGCAATGAGAATGAAACGTTCCGATGAAGGCCCGGGCAGCGGCGCCGCACGTTTGCGCGGCCTCGCGGTTTGCCTTGCCGCCATCCTGTGCGCGGGCTGCGCGGCGGGATCTGAATGGTGGCGGCCGCCCAAGCCCGGGGCCGACGCCACGGTACCCGCCGCTCCCGGGGTTGTCCGCAATACGGCTGGGGGCGACAAGGTACGCATCACGAAATTTGATCTGGCGCAAGCCGCTTGCCCGGCGTCACTGCATCATTGAGTGGACCCGCCTCGACGCGCACCGGGAGTGCACCATGTCCGAATTGACCAAAGAGCAACTCTCCAGCCTGGTTGCCTTGCTGGACGGCATCGAGCAAAGGATCCGCGGCCAGATGGATGCGGTGGCCGTCACCCGCACGGTGTCCGCGGGAGGGGAGCCGGGCGGCAACGCCGAACTTGCCGGGCAGGCCGCCGGGGAGCGCATGGACGATGCCATGACCGAGCACTACCGCATGGAGCTGGCCGACATTGCGGCGGCGCGGGCGCGTATCGGCAAGCTGCGCTACGGCGCGTGCCTGGACTGCGGCGAGCCCATTCCCTTTCCGCGCCTGCTAGCGTACCCCACGGCCAGGCGCTGCACGCCGTGCCAGCGCAAGCAGGAGCACATGTTCGGGGCGCCGGGCGGCAGGCGATGAGCCGCGCCGGGCTTTCCCGCGTTCGATCTCGCCGGAATGCATCCCCATGGTGAGTCCGCAATACAGCCGGCAGGCCGGGAGGCACCGCGCCACCCGGCGATACCCGATTCGATTCAGGAGACAGACATGAAAGTACGTGCGCGTTCCAGCCAAGTCAGGCCGGCCCGTTGGAACCGGCTTCCCGATGATCCCATCCACGATGCCTACAAGCAGCCGGCGCAGGCTCCTGCGGTTGCGTCCTGTCCCGCCTGCCATGCGGTCTTCCTCAAGGGGCACTGGCAATGGCGGGCCGTGCCGCCCGGCGCCAAGGCGCTGATGTGCGCGGCCTGCCATCGTATCGCCGACCACGTGCCGGCGGCGCAGGTGACGCTGGAGGGGGCCTTTCAGGTGGAGCACCGGGACGAGATTCTCGCACTCGTGCGGCATCGGGAGGCCCTGATGCGAGAGAGCCATCCGATGGAGCGCATCATGGCGACGCAGGCGCAGGACGATCGCGTCACGATCACGACCACGGGCTTTCACCTGGCACGCGACATCGGCTCGGCGGTGCATCATGCCTATCGGGGCAAGCTGGAGATCGACTATCCCGATGCCGACGAGACATTGCATGTCCATTGGCACCGCGTCTGAGCGCCGCAAACCGTAAACCGCGCGGCTGGCCGAAGCGCCCTGCGGGTACGGCGATAGCCATCCCGCGGTGCTGGCCATGCCGCGCGGTGCCATGCGCAGCCATGATCTCAGGCAAGCGTTCGCGCCTCTTCGCGCCCGTGCCAGCCATGTGGCGGCGCCAGCGGTTCCACCGCAGTGGTTTCGTCCACATGGAAGATGGCGTCGAACTGGTCGGCAACGGCGGCAGCGAAATAGTGGCTCGCCCGCTCCGATTCGGGCAGGTAGATCACGCCGATGGCGCGCTGTAGCAAGGGCGCGCGCAATTCGGCTGCGCCAGGGGCATCCAGCGGGAGGTAAAAGCGGTCCAGCCCGCTGGCGTGAAAGAGCGCCTCGCAACTGTCGCTCAGGGCGGGGCGGACCCATTTGTGCTCCACTTCGGCGTCCCAGGCCGAGGCGGCGGCGACGCGGCCGGTGTAGGTGGTGAAGCCCACCAGCAAAGCTGCCGCGCCGGCTTCCTGGCGTACCAGTTGCCCGAGATTCCATTCGCCGTGCGTGTGCGTCTCGGTGGCCCGGGCATCGCCGACATGGGAGTTATGTGCCCATACCACGACGCGGCCGGCGCGGCCACGGCGGACGCGGTGCCTGGAAATGGCAAACAGGGTTTGCGCCATATGGGCATCGCGCAGGTTCCAGGTGTTGACGCGCCGCTCGAACATGCCACGGTAGTAGTGTTCGGCGTTCACGACAACCTGCGCATTCTGTTCGGCAAAGAAATGCGAGTCCATGGCGGCAAGCCCGTCGCGGGCCAGATGTTCCGCCTCGTCCGCGCGCAGTCTGAGCAACTGCGCGATAGCGCCATCGCGCGCGCTGCGGCGTTGGCCGGTAGCCGCCTGGTAGCCATAAGTCTGCGGCTCCCGGACATGATCCAGTGCGGCATAGTGAGCGCGCGCCAGTTCTGCCTGGCCAGGGTCGATCTGCTCCAGGTAGCGGATCACGGCGTCCGCCGATCGATACAGGCTGTACAGATCCAGGCCATAGATGCCAATGCGGGCGGCCGCGGGCAATGTGGCGTTGTGCGCGCGCAGCCAGGCAACGAAATCCAGCATCTCGCGATTGCGCCACATCCAGGCGGGAAAGCGCTGGAAGTCATCCAGCGCGGATTCGGCGTCGTCGCTGCCCTCGCCCTGCACAAAGCGATTCACGCGCCAGGCGTCGGGCCAGTCGCCCTCGATGGCAATGGCGTCCACTTCGCCGCCCGTGATCAGCAAGCGCGTGATGTCGGCGCGCATGCGATAGAACTCACAGGTGCCGTGCGTCGCTTCTCCCAGCAGGATGAAGTTGCGCCCCTTGGCCAGCGCGATCAGTTCCTCGTAGTCGCTGTCGTTCTCATTGAGCCGCCGCGCCAGCAGGCGCACAGCCAGGAATGGAGTGAGTTGCGGGCACATGGTCTTCCCTCCTCATGGCGCGTCTCGCCTGTGAGAACGGGCCAGGCACGTGGGTAGCGTTGCCGCGGTCCGCCGCGCATCCATTCAGTATCGATGACATGGCAGGGCGCGCCTTGACCCAGCGCAACCCTTGCGGGCAGCCGTGGCAAGGCGGAAGGTCATGGCACGTTGCCAGCGGTTGGCTCCGTCAGCAAAAGGCGGAGTTCCACGCCATCGCTGGCGGGCCGGGCACCGTGCAGCACGCGGATGCCGCTGCTTTCGGCGAGCCGGAGCATCGCCGTATTGGTCGCCAGCGTGGTCCCGACCAGTTCCCGCGTGCCGTGTGCGCGGCAATAGGCCACCATCTTGCGCAGCAGCAGGCCGCCGATGCCCTGGCGCTTGCAGTCGGAGCGCACCGTCACGGCGAACTCGGCGCGCAGGTTGTCGGGGTCGGCCACGGCCCTTACTTCGCCCAGGATGGCCGCCGGCCCGCTGCCTGCCGGACTGGCGGCGACGAACGCCATCTCGCGGGCGTAGTCGATCTGGGTCATGCGTGCGAGCTGGCTGTGCGGCGGCTGCCGGATCATGCAGAAAAAGCGCATGCGGATATCCTCCGGCGCCAGGGCGGCGAAGAATGCCTGGTAAGCGGGCTCATCTTCGGGATGCACCGGCCGCAGCAGCAACGGTGCGCCGCGCCATGCCACCGTTTCCTCCAGTTCCTTGGGATAGGGGCGGATGGCAAGGCGGGCGGCGCCAGGCTGCGTGGCGGGGGCGACGCCGATACGTGCGTCCAGCGCCAGCACTCCGGCGCTGTCGGCGAGCAGCGGATTGATATCCAGTTCAACGATCTCGGGCAGGTCGCAGAGCAGTTGCGACAGTTGCATCAGGACCTGGTACAGGGCGTCATGCCGGATCGGCGGCTGGTCCCGGTAGCCGTCGAGCAGCTTCGCAATCCGCGTGCGGCCGACAAGATCTTTCGCCAGGCTGACGTTCAGCGGCGGCAGGGCGATGGCGCGGTCGGCGATGCGCTCCGCGGCGGTGCCACCGTGGCCGAACAGCACCACCGGCCCGAACACCGGATCGGTGGTGGCGCCCACGATCAGTTCGAACGCGCCCGGCCGGCTGATCATGCGCTGCACGGTGAAGCCATCGAGCCGGGCCCGGGGCTGTTCGCCGCGAATGCGGGCCTGCATGCGCTCCAGGGCCTGCCGTAGCTGGCCAGCGGACTGCACGTCCAGCGCCACGCCGCCCACATCCGACTTATGCGTAATGTCCCGCGACAGGATCTTCACGGCAACCGGAAAGCCGAGGGCTTCGGCGGCGGCGACGGCGGCGTCGATATCGCCGGCGGTCCGGGTCTCCACTACGGGGATGCCATAGGCTGCCAGGATGGTGCGGGCTTCGGGCTCTGTCAGCATCGGCCTGCCGGCGGCAAGCGCGTCGCGGATGCACTGCCGGGCCCGTTCGGTGTCCGGCTCGGGGCCGGGCGGCACCGATGGTGGCGTCTCCATCAGGAGCTCCTGGTTATGGCGATAGGCCACGGCCTGCAGGAAGCCGCGCACGGCCTGTTCCGGCGTGTCGTAGGTGGGAAGCCCGGCGCGACGGCAGATGTGGCGCGCGCGTGCCACCGAGTCGCCGCCAAGCCAGCTTGCAAATACGGGGCGCGATGCTGTCAGCGGCGTGGCTGATGCCGGTGTGCTTGTCAGGGCGATGGCGATATCGCTGCTGGGCACGATCGCCGTGGGGGCGTGGATCATCAGGATGGCATCGCCGCCGGGGTCTGCCGCAAGCAGCTTCAGGGTTTCCACATAGCGTTCGACGGGAGCGTCCCCGACGATGTCGACGGGATTGCCGTGCGACCAGGTTGGCGGCAGCACCGCGTCCAGCTGCTTCAAGGTGCCGTCCGCGAGGCTGGCCAGCCGGCCGCCGCCGAGGATCAAGGCATCGGTGGCCATGACGCCCGCGCCGCCGCCGTTGGTCATGATCGCCAGGCGATCGCCGGCCAGCGGCCGCGCACGCGCGAGCGTTTCCACCGCATCGAACATTTCCTCGGTGGAATACACGCGCAACATGCCGGCGCGGCGTATCGCCGCGTCATAGATATCGTCGGCGCCCGCCAGCGCGCCAGTGTGCGAGGTGGCCGCCTTCGCGCCTTCGGGAACCCGGCCCGCCTTGATGATCAGCACGGGCTTGTTGCGCGCAGCGGCGCGCGCGGCGGACATGAACTTGCGGCCGGACCTGACCGCTTCCACATAGAGCAGGATCGCCTGCGTCCCCGGATCGCTGCCAAGGTAATCGAGTACGTCCGCCAGGTCGACGTCGGCGCTGTCGCCCAGCGAGACGAAGTGCGAAAAGCCGATCTGGCGCGATCTCGCCCAGTCGAGCACCGCCGTGGTCAGCGCGCCGGATTGCGAGACGAAGGCCAGCTTGCCGGGCAGGGCCGGCGCATGCGCAAAGCTGGCGTTCAACCCCAGCCCCGGCACCATCAGGCCCACGCAGTTGGGGCCGAGGATGCGCAGCAGGTGCGGCCTGGCGGCGCCGAGCATCGCCTGTTGCAGCGTCTGCCCGTTCGATCCGGCCGCGTGCGCCAGTCCCGCGGTCAGGACCACGGCGGCCAGGGTGCCGCGTTCGCCGAGTTCGGCGATCAGTCCCGGCACCGTGGCGGGCGGTGTGCAGATCACGGCCAGGTCGGGCACATCGGGCAGCGCGGCGAGGTGGCGGTAGCAGGGCTGGCCATTCAGTTCGCGGTACTTCGGGTTCACCGCGTACACCGGGCCGGCAAAGCCGCCGGCACAGAGGTTGGCGAACACGGTGGCCCCTACGCTGTGTGGGCGTCCGGACGCGCCGATCACGGCGACCGAGCGCGGGCGGAACAGGTGTTCGAGGTTGCGGATGCTCATCGTGGCCGGGGTGGTGAGGCGCTTCTCAGCCCTGCGCGCTTGCGCAGGCACGGGATTGCGCCAGATCGGTATCCAGGTATCCAGCCGTGCGCCCGGCCGGGGTTAACCGGAGTATCCGCCACCCTCCGCGCCGGCCCTTGATCCAGCGCAAGCCACCTGTCCGGGGGCATCGGTCACGCTGGCATCCGCAATGCCCTGTCGGCGCATATCGGCGGCGTACCGCGCCCGCGGAGCGTGAGGGCCAGCATTCGCGTGCGCCCGTCCCGCCCGATGTCCCGGGCCGCGCCGCGCCATTTCGCCCCGTCGGCGAGGGGGCGGCCGCTCAGTTCCAGCAATGCTTTGATCCTCCCAGGCCTGCCGGCTGTGGCGCGCTATACCGCGAAGCGAAAATGACCGCTGTGCAGCACAATGTTGTGTGCCGCGGTCATTTCGAACAGTTGCCGGGCCACGCCTTCGATATCGTCGCGGTGTCCTTCGAAGGCCTGGATCAGGTCCTCCGCCCGGTGCGAACGCGCACCGAAGTGGTCTTCCAGCGCCTCCGCCGTGATCGCGTAGCTGGCAGGCGCGCCATTCACGCTGACAGGGCATTCCAGAGAGAGGTCGGCCGGGCAATAAGAGGGGCTGGCCTTGGGAAAAATGATCTGTTTGATGGTCATGGCATGGACCCCCGGGGCGAGAGAAAGGGAAACGACGAAAGCGGCGCGCCCGCCCGCGAGCACGCCGCATCGACTCTCTGCAGTCTAGGCACTACCGGTGCAGCCGCAAGCCGATCCACGCATATTCCTGACGGAAGTCAAGCCGGCGCAGGATGCCGTGGATTACGCCTGCCGCGCTACCATTGCCGCGATCGCTTCAGCCAGCGCCCGCGCGGCGCTTTCGTTGCCCGGCAAGGCGAACAGGGTGGCCTTCATCGTTGCTCCGTCGTGCCGATGTCGATCGCGGGATGCGTCGCCAGGAAATCCTGGCTGTAGGCCAGTTCGCCCTGCGCCATCGCATGAATTGCAAAGAGCGGCTGGCCGGCACGCACCACGTCGTTCAGCCGGACATGCATGTCGATACCCGCCTCCTTCCGGTTGGGGGCGCCCGCCAGCTTGGCGGCGCGCGCCAGCCGCCGGTTGTCGATGCTGGTCACGATGCCATCCAGGGGCGCCAGGATCTCGCGCCGCAGCGGTGCGCTTGCGGGCTGGCGCAAGCCGCCCTGCGCCTCGCAGATGGCCTGGAACTTGGCCCAGGCGGCGCCGCTGCCGAGCAGGCGCGTTGCCAGCGCCAGGCCTTGTCCGGCGGGCACCGCGCCGCAGAACTCCATCAGGCTTGCGGAAAGCAGCAGGGCGCGGCCCCGCAGGTCGGCCGGTGCCGCCGCCGTGTCCTGCAGTACCGCCAGCACATCGCGCGCCTCCAGCGCCGGGCCGATACCGCGCCCCACGGGCTGGCTGCCGTCGGTATGGACCACCAGCACATGCATGCCGAATGCGTGCGCGACCTGCTCAAGCATGAGGCGCAGGCGCGCCAGGTCGGCATCCGTCCTGACCTTGGCGGTGGGGCCGAGCGGTACGTCGATCAGCACATGCGTGGAACCGGCCGCCAGTTTCTTGGACAGCACGGATGCCACCAGTTGGGCATCGCTATCGATTTCCAGCGCGCGCTCCACGCGGATCAGCACATCGTCCGCGGGACTGAGCGTCAGCGAGCCGCCCCAGACCAGCGCGGCGCCGGTCCGCTCCACCACGCGGCGCATCTCGGCCGCGCTGAGCGTGACCCGGGTCAGCACTTCCATGGTGTCCGCGGTGCCGGCGGGGGAGGTGATGGCGCGCGAGGAGGTCTTGGGCAGCAGCAGGCCGGCCGCCGCGCAGATGGCTACCACGATCGGGCTGGTGCGATTGCCGGGGAGCCCGCCGACGCAATGCTTGTCGGCTACCACGGGGCGGTCCCAGTCAAGCCGGTCGCCGGTATCGAGCATGGCGCAGGTCAGGTCGATGGTTTCCTGCGTGGTCATGCGCGTGCCGGCGCAGGCGCTCAGGAAGGCGGCGATGTGCACGTCGGAATACCGGCCGGCGGCGACATCGTCCATGATGGCGCCGAGTTGCGGTGCGTCTAGCGGGTTGCCGTAGATCTTGGCGCGCACCGCGCGCAGCGACTCAAGGGCTGGCGCATGCGTGACGGCAATCGTGTCGCCCTCCATGGCGCCGAGCTGCTGGCTCGCACCGGAAGACAAGCCCACCTGGGAGGGCGCCAGCAGCGCGCCGCCCACCATATTGAGCGTGGCGATCAGAGACTGCGCGCCGATACTCACCTGCACCCGGGTCTGCGCGGCGAAACCTTCGGCGCGGCACACGGCGCAGTCCCGGTGCATGTAGATCACATGCTCCTGGCAGGTGTCGATCTCCAGCGGCTTGAACGTCAGGGGTTGGCCAGCGGCGTCGGGCTGGATTCGGGTCAGCATGGGGTGGTCCTTGGTCCTCGGTCTGGGAGCACGTACGGGAACATCGCGCCGTGGGATTTCGGGCCGGTTCTTGCGCCGCGCCGGTTGGCGCGCCAACTGGCGCGCGATACTGAACCCAGGCACCTGCCGGTCCCTGACGGATGGCGTGAAGGATGTCTCCGGCTATGCCCGTTCTCAAATGCCAGCATTGTTTAGCCTGGGTGCATCAGCCTTGATGCAGGACAAGGATGCTGCCAATCGGGCAGGACCAGGCCGGTGCCGGCGATGCCGGGCGCCGTGTCGTGCCCCGCGCGCTCATTGACGTGGGACAAGGCGCGCGGCCGCGCCTGTGCCACGCTGAAGGGGTCGGCCGATGATGGCCTGACCGGCAGGCAGATAAAGATGCGCGCACCGGAACCTTGCTACCGGGCTACCAATGCAACGCACTGTTCGCTGGCCTGTCCGGGATATGCATGCAAGGCATGCAGCACACATGGATGGAGGCAGAGTCATGACTACCATGGGAAGACCGGGCGAAAAGCTCGCCACCGCCGAAGAGATCCGCGAGGTGATTGGTCCCTTCGAAAAGGAAGTGATTGTGCGGATACTGGACATCGAACCTACACTAGACGACGTACAGGCGGCTTATGCATGGTTGCGTTCCGACGAACACCTGATGCGCAAACTTGCACACAATCTCGGTGGCAAGGCCGCCGCGGTGTTCGAGATTCTCGACGACGAATTTCCTGACTTTGATGCCGGGGGCTTCTCGCGATGATGCAACCGGCCCAGGCGGAAGCGCGCAGCTAGATCCGGTCCAGCGCATCCAGATCCAGCAGTGTCACGCGCTTGCCCTTTACATCGATGAGGCCGTCGCGCTGGAAGCGCGACAAGGTGCGGCTGACTGTCTCGAGCTTCATGCCCAGGTAGCTGCCGATCTCTTCGCGCGTCATGCGCAGCGTGAGTTCGCTGCGGGAGTAGCCGCGCGCATGCTGGCGCGCCGAGATATTGAGCAGGAATGCCGCTACGCGCTGGTCGGCGCAAAGGCTGGCGAGCAGCAGCATGACGCCCGATTCGCGCACGATTTCGCTGCTTAGCATCCGGTGCACGTGCTGTTGCAGGGAGCGTATTTCCCGGCAGAGCGCTTCGAGCAGATGGAAGGGAATCACGCATACGGCGCTGTCTTCGAGGGCGATGGCGTCGCAGGCGTGGCGCTCGGTACAGATGCCATCGAGCCCGAGGGTCTCGCCGGTGAGGAAGAAGCCGCTCACCTGCTCGCAGCCGTTCTGGTGCGACACCACCGTCTTGAACGATCCGGAACGCAGGGCATAGATGCTCTGGAACGCGTCGCCGGCGCGGTAAAGCGCCTCGCCGCGCCGCACCATGCGCCAGTTATGGATCACGGTATCGAGCCTGGAGCGATCCGCATCGTTCAGGTTGCCGCCCATGCAGATGGCGCGCATTGCGCAGCTCGAGCAATTTGCCTTGTGGGCCACGCCGGCAGGCGGCGCACTATCCCTGTGCAGGGGATCGAGGACTTCGGCGTCGAGGAACCCTATGTGCATCTCTGACGGTGCTTCCCGCTGCAGATACTCTGACATGGCTGTTTCCTTTGTCTCCTGGCCCCCGCCGGTTCGGCTGGCCACGGTTGTGGTGCGTTCTTGCTGCCGGCGCGGGCGCTGGGTCTTGCCGGTGCAAAGGATGGCGCGGGCTATGCCCTGGCGTCTTCCGGTTCTGTTGTTCTCGCGGCGCTTTTTTCCGCCGCGAGGCGGAGCAGCGCGCTGCGCAGCGCGTCGAACTCCATGGTCTTGTCGAAAAAGAGCGACGCGCCAGCCTGCAGGTAGGCGCTGCGCATCGGCGGCACCGAGCAGTTGCTCAGGACCACCACGGTTGCGTGGCGGCGCATCCGCTTCAACTCCTCCAGCACCTTCATCCAGGATCCTTCATACCGGCCCAGGCTGAGAATGACGACATCGGGCAGGAGGATCTGGGCTGCCAGCAGCGCCGCACGCGGGTCCCGGGCCGAGGCGAGCAGCTCCAGCTCCCTGATCGATCGCAGCATCCTTGCCTGCCGCGAGCCGATGAGGGGGGAGTCCTCGAGCAGCAGCACGGTCAGGGGGGCAGGATGGGCAGGAGGGGTCATGCGTCCGAGTATGGTGAATGGCGGGGCAGCCCGAAAGAAGGGACGGCTGAGAGTGTCGTCCGAAAAGGGAAGGCCCTTGTCAGGGAAACCTGACAAGGGCCTTCGGCTATCTGGCTGATGGCGCCAACCGCGTGCGCCTCGCAGAATTGCGAGCACGTCACAGTTAGCGTGTGAATTTCGCACAAATCGGCTACCTTTACAGGAGACTCCGCGGCAATCCTCGCGGGGCTCGCTTTACCTCCGGGAGCCTCCGGGAGCATTTCGCGACCAGCCATGGCGACTAATCAGCCTCCTCCACCGGGCCCGCCTTCTTCCCGGAAGACATCGCTATACGTCACGCTTGGCGAGTTGGCGGCGGGCGGTGCGGTGCTCTTGCTGTTCATGCTGCTGGTGCTCTGGTTCGTCTCCGCGCTCGCTCCCCGGACCAGCGGCTTTGCCGCGCCGATGCTCGGCGCCTGGGGCCTGGCGGTAGCTGTCATGCTGTGCTTGCTGCTGGTGCGCCTGCGGCGGCTGCGCCGCGCCGCGCAAGAGAACCTGGCGCGTACCCAGAGAAGCGAAGCCCGGCTGGCAGGGATCATCCGCTCGTCGATGGAGGCCATCATCACGGTTGACGAAGGGCAGCACATCGTGCTGTTCAACCCCACGGCGGAGCGTCTTTTCGGTTGCACCGCCGCAGCGGCGATCGGCAAGCCGCTCGGCGACTTCATGCCGGCGCGTTTCCGTGTCGCCCATGAGGCGCACGTGCGCCGCTTCGGCGTGACCGGGGTGACGGACCGGCAGATGGGCCAGCAGCGTGTGCTGCATGCGTTGCGCCAGGACGGAACGGAGTTCCCGATCGAGGCATCGATCTCCCAGACCCGGGACAGCGGCGGCAAGCTGTTTACCGTCATCCTGCGGGACACCACGGAGCGGGTGAGGGCGGAGGCGGCCTTGCGGCAGTCGCAGGAGGAGCTTCAGCAGTTGTCCGACCGGGTCCAGGCGTCGCGGGAAGACGAGCGGCGCCGCATCGCCCGCGAGTTGCACGACGACCTTGGCCAGCGGCTGAGTGCGCTGAAGATGGACCTGGCGATTCTTGCAAGTGATCTCAAGGACGCGGGAACGCCGCCTGGCCTGCTGGACCAGGCCGCCGCCATGCACCTGGTGATTGACGAGACCGTGGCTTCGGTGCGGCGCATCGCGGCCGACCTGCGCCCGGCATTGCTGGATGAGCTTGGCCTGATCCCGGCGATCGAATGGCTGGGGAAGGAGTTCTCCGCGCGCTACGGCATCACCGTCGTCACCCACGCCGCGGAGGAGGACGACGTTGGCGAGCGCGCGGCTACCGCGATATTTCGTATCGTTCAGGAGGCGCTCAGCAACGTCGTGCAGCATGCCCAGGCCGACCGGGTCGATATCGAACTGGTTCGCCAGGACGGCCATTACGAACTGACCGTGCGGGACAATGGCTCCGGCAATGCCGCCACGCCGCCAGCCGGCGTCGAGCGCGTATCGCTGGGGCTGGTCGGGATCCGGGAGCGCGCACGCCTGCTTGGCGGCACCGTGGCGACCAGGCAGGCGCCAGGCGGGGGCTTCTGCCTGACGGTACGCTTCCCGCTTGCCGTGTCTTCGAGCTTGGAGGCAAGCACATGATTCCAGTGATGATCGCAGACGACCATGCCGTGGTACGCGACGGCCTGCGCCATATCCTGAGCCGCGCAGGCGGCTTCGAGGTGGTGGCCGAGGCGGTGGATGGCAACGCCGTGCTCCAGATGGCGCGCGACTGCAAGCCCCGCGTCATCCTGCTCGACCTCTCCATGCCAGGCCGCAGCGGGCTGGAACTGATCAGGCAGTTGCGCGTGGAGCAGCCCGAACTGCGTATCCTGGTACTGACCATGCATGCCGAGGAGCAATACGTCGTGCGCGCGTTCCGGGCGGGGGCGGCGGGTTATCTGACCAAGGAAAGTGCAGCCACGGAACTAGTCAGCGCCATCGGCAAGGTCGCGGCCGGCGGCACCTACGTGAGCCCCGCGATGGCCGAGAAACTGGCCAACAGCCTGCAGGACGAGCACCGCGCGGATCCCCACCTGCGCCTGTCGGACCGCGAGATGGAGGTCTACCGCCGCCTGGTGCTGGGCGAGCCGCTTACGGAAATCGCCGCCGGGCTCTGCGTCAGCGCCAAGACCGTGAGCACCTACAAGATGCGGCTGATGGAAAAGCTGCAGTTGCCCAGCGAGGCGGCGCTGGTGCGCTATGCCATCCACCATCGCCTGTTCGACGAAGGGGACATCTAGCCCCTGGCACGCCGTGCTTGATCTGGGACAAGGTGAGAGATCGGCGTTGTGCCACCATGAAGCAAAGGCCCGTTTCCGATGCGGGCCTTTCACTCCAAGGAGGCAACAATGAGCAACCTGAGAATCTACGACCCGCTATCGATTGAACCAGTGGGCGATATGCTGCAAGGCATGTTGCGCGCTTTTCGCGGCAGCAATGAAGGCGGGTTCGCATTCAAGGTCGATGTGACCGAGTCCGACAAGGACTACAAACTGGTCGCGGAAATTCCCGGTGCAAAGAAGGAAGATATCGAAGTATCCGTCGATCGCGGCACGGTAATGATCTCGGCCAAGGTGGAAAGGTCTTCCGAGCAGAAGGAAGGCGAGCGCGTGATCCGGCGCGAGCGCTACAGCGGCTCCATGCAACGCGCCTTCACGCTCGACAGCACGGTGGACGAGGCCAAGGTCGATGCCAGCTACGAGAACGGCGTGCTTCGGGTGGTGCTGCCCAAGAAGGAAGCCTCGCCGCAGCAGCGCGTGACCATCCGCTGACATCGCCGTCTTCCGGGTCCGCCCGCGGGCGCGCTCGCCAATACACGGAGTACATCATGGACTACCGGACCGTGCTGGTCGCGCTCGGGGCGGATCCCGCCTGCGCGTCTCGCGTCAGGATGGCCGCCGACCTGGCAGCCGCCTTTGGCGCGCATATTACCGGCGTCAGCGCCACTGGCCTGCGGATGGACCCGATCCGCGACGCCGGCGACGCCGCCGCGCGGCATCTGGCGGCCTCTCGCAGCCGGCTGCTGTCGCAGGCTGTGCTGCAGGGAGAGTTGCTGAGCGAAACCATGAAAGCGCACGCGCCGGGCGTACCGTACTCGCATCGCGCGGTGGAAGAGGAAACCGGCTGGGTCGTGGCGCAGGAAGCCCGCGTCGCCGACCTGGTGGTGATGGCCCGGCCGGTGGCGGCGCAGGATGTGCCTTCGCTAGGCGCGGGGGCGGCCGAGTACGTGCTGCTCAACGCAGGCCGCCCGGTCTTGCTGGTGCCGGCGGAGTTCAGGCGGCTGCATGGCGGGCATGTGGTCATCGCGTGGGACGGGCAGCGCGAGGCGGCCCGCGCCGTGGCCGATGCCATGCCCTTGCTGCTGCGCGCCAGCCACGTCACCATTGTGGGCGTGTGGGACGATCGGGGCGAACCGCAGGCAGACTCGGAGCCGGTGGCTGGCTTGCGGCATTACCTGCAGCGCCACGGCATCGTCGCCGGCGTGCGCAACGTGCAGAAGGCGGGGCCGGTGGGCGCCAACCTTCTCGACGCGGCCAGCGCGCTGGGAGCCGACATGGTGGTGGCCGGCGGCTACGGGCACTCGCGCTTGCGCGAGCTGGTCATGGGTGGCACCACGCGCACCCTGATGTATCAGGCGCCGGTGCCGCTGCTGTTGTCGCATTGACGGGGCGCCGCCATGCAACTGCAATTTCTCGGCGCCACAGACACGGTCACTGGCTCCAAATATGTGCTCGACACCGGCCACAGCCGCGTCATGGTGGACTGCGGGCTGTTCCAGGGCTACAAGGCGCTGCGCTTGCGCAACTGGGACCGCCTGCCGGTCGATCCGGCCACGCTCGATGCGGTCGTGCTCACGCACGCGCATATCGACCACAGCGGGTACCTGCCGCTGCTGGTGCGCAACGGCTTTCGGGGGCGGGTGTTCTGCACCATGGGCACTGCCCAGCTGTGCAACATCCTGCTGCCAGACTGCGCGCATCTGGCGGAGGAGGACGCGCACTACGCCAACCGCAAGGGCTTTTCGCGCCATCAGCCCGCGCTGCCGCTTTACGACGGCGCGGACGCCGTGCGCGCGCTGCGCCGGCTCGATCCGTTTCACTACGACACGCGTGTCAGGGTGACGCCCGACGTGGAGGCGGAATTCCATCGTGCGGGGCACATCATCGGCTCGGCGATCGTCACGTTGCATGTGGACGGCAAGCGGATCGTATTCTCCGGCGACCTGGGCCGGCAGCAGGACATCGTGATGCGCGCCCCGGAGATCGTTCGCGAGGCGGATCACCTGCTGGTGGAGTCCACCTATGGCGACCGCGCCCACCCTGCGGACGATCCGCTCGACACGCTGGGCGAAATCGTCAGCCGCACCATCGGCCGCGGCGGCAGCGTGGTGATCCCCGCGTTTGCCGTCGGGCGCACCCAGGCGCTGCTGTACTGCCTCTACAGGCTGCGCCAGCAAAACCGCATTCCGCACGTGCCGGTCTACCTCAACAGCCCGATGGCCATCGATGCCACCACGGTCTTTGCGTTGCACCCGGACGAACTGCGGATCGACCGCGCCGCCTGCGCGGCAGCCTGCAATATGGCCATCCTGATCCAGAGCATGCAGCAGTCCATCTGGCTGAACCGCGACCATACGCCCAAGATCATCCTGGCCGGCAGCGGCATGGCTACCGGAGGGCGGGTGGTGCATCACCTGGAGACGTATGGGCAGGATGCGCGCAATACGATATTGCTGTCGGGGTTCCAGGCTGCCGGTACGCGTGGTGCGGCGCTGGCGTCGGGGATGCGGGAGTTGCGCATCCACGGGAAGCAGGTTGTGATACAGGCTTCGGTGGCGCAGCTTACTTCGCTCTCGGCGCATGCCGATGCCAACGAACTGATGACATGGCTGGGCGGCTTCGGCAGCGCGCCGCGGCGGACGTTTGTGGTGCACGGCGAGCCGGCGGCGAGTGATGCTTTGCGGCAGCGGATTGAGCGGGAGTTGCGTTGGGCGGTTACGATGCCGGAGTATCTTCGGACGTATTTGTTGGATTAGGGAGGGGGTGGGGTTTAACTGCAACTGCAACTGCAACTGCAACTGCA
>NZ_JFJV02000016.1:0-881 GCF_000611145.1 Cupriavidus sp. SK-3
CACTCGCTCTCTCCACGCTGTGTCGCAGTAGGGCATTGGAGACGCCGAATTCATATAAGTTCCATCAAGAACAGAACGCTACACTAGCATCGTGGCCGCCGTTGCGCGCAGCAAGCTGGCGAAATGCCCCGCCAGGGGCGCGATCAGCAGCACGCGCGGTTGTCCGGGCGCAATGTCCCTCCTAAAATATAGAAGGGAGCAGAACGGCGTGGCGAGCACCACCTCTTCGCTCACCATGATGGTGCCACCGCTGGCACCGTTAACCCGGACCGCGTGGATGGCAAAGGGCGGGCGCTCGTGGCGCAGGCGCACGAGTGCGCTCCATTCGAAGAGCGCGCACCACTCCCGCGCGATTTGAGGCCCGGACGCAAGCCTTGGCGACGCAGTGCAGTCCGCGGCTGCGGAGTCGGTCGCCGCCTGCAGTGGGGCCAGCAGGTCGGCCCAAAGCTGGTACGCCGGGTAAATCATGGGGTGACTCATAGAACGCACATCGGCAGCCACGCAGCGATACGCATGACGTTGCGTCGATATCACTCAGTCACTCCTTTATCTCTTAGAGTTCACCATGTCAAGGACAACCCTGACCATCAACAGCAGGAACTATGGCGCGTGGTCGCTGCGCGGCTGGCTGCTCGCAAAATTCAGCGGGCTGGAATTCGAGGAGATCCTGGTGCCGATGACGGACGCGGCCAGCCGCGCAGAACTCTTACTGCTGTCGCCCTCGACCCTAGTACCGAGCCTAGTACAACATCCCGTAAATAGATTGAATAATTAATCGCCTCCGATATCATGGCGGGATGAGTCGAGGCCGCCATGCAACGCCAGTGAAGCTGGCGAAGAAAGAACAACTGGAACTGCTATCGCTGATCGAGCGGAAGACG
>NZ_JFJV02000016.1:967-1034 GCF_000611145.1 Cupriavidus sp. SK-3
GCACGAGGGCCACTCCAATACGGTCATTGCGCGGGGACTGGGTGTATCGGTGCAAACGGTCTGCCTG
>NZ_JFJV02000017.1:0-14972 GCF_000611145.1 Cupriavidus sp. SK-3
CGCAGGGGTGGTGAAACCGCCTTTGACTTTAGGGCTTTCAGGCTTTCAGGCTTTCAAGTCTTTAACCCCAAGCCCCACCTCAATTCCCCGCATCCTCCCCCAACATCTGCGCCACCGACCCCGCCGTCCCCGCCGCACGCTCACCCAGCAACTGATGCAACGTAGTGAGCAGCTCATCCTCGTTATACGGCTTGCCCAGGTAGACATTGACACCAATCTCCGCAGCATAGCGGCGATGCTTCTCCGCCGTGCGCGAGGTAATCATCACCAGCGGCATATGCGCGGTACGGCTATCCGCCCGCACATTGCGAGTCAGGTCGAAGCCATCCATATGCGGCATCTCGATATCGACCAACATGGCATCCGGCATCATCTCCTGCAACTGCCGCAACGCATCCACGCCGTCCCGCGCGAGCGCCACCTGATAACCCGCGCGTGTCAGCAAGCGATGCGTGACCTTGCGCACGGTCAGCGAATCGTCCACCACCATGACGGTAGGCTGCGTGCCCAGGCCCTGCACCGGCGCGGCTTCGCCCTGTGAGAGTTCAGCCACCGCGCCCAGCAGCGCCGGTTGCGCCGATTGTTGCGCCAGGCAGGTGAGATCGTCGATCCGCGGACGCGCCGCTTCGCCGCGTTCGCGCACGAAGCGCTGCGCCAGCACCACCGGGTTGTAGATCAGCACGATCTCGCCATCGCCCAGCGTGGTCGCGCCGGCAATGCCTTCCAGGCGCGCCAGGTGCGGGCCGATGTGCTTGACCACCACTTCACGGTTGCCGATCACTTCGTCCACGTGCACGGCGATGCGTTCGGCGCCGCTGCGCACCACCACCACCGGCGAATACTTCTTGCCCGCGGCAATCGCGGGCGTTTCCTCCAGCAACGTCCCGAGGTAATGGAACGGCACCGCGCCGCCGGGCACATCGAGGCTGCCCTGGTTGTAGGCTTCGAGCAGCCCTTGCGAGCGCAATTGCTGGACCTGGTCGATCATGCCGCTCGGAATGGCAAACGGCCGGCCGCCCAGCGTGACCAGCAGCACCTGCGTGATAGCGGTTGTCAGCGGCAGGTGCACGGTAAAGCGGGTGCCTTGTCCGGATTGCGTGGCCAGCGCGATGCGCCCGCCCAGCGCCACGGTCTCGGCGCGCACCACGTCCATGCCGACGCCGCGCCCGGCAAGTTCCGAGACGCTATCGGCCGTGCTGAAGCCGGGGGCGAAGATCAGTTCCGTGAGCCGCGCATCGCCCGCCTCGTCGTCCGGGGACAGCAGTTCCCGCTCGATGGCCCGCGCACGGATGCGGGCGAGGTCAAGACCGCCGCCATCGTCGACGAAATGCAGCACCACCTCGTTGCCTTCCTG
Source organism: Cupriavidus sp. SK-3 (assembly GCF_000611145.1). Lineage (NCBI taxonomy): Bacteria > Pseudomonadati > Pseudomonadota > Betaproteobacteria > Burkholderiales > Burkholderiaceae > Cupriavidus > Cupriavidus sp. SK-3. The sequence continues at coordinate 1,355 of NZ_JFJV02000017.1, forward strand.
CTGCACTTCCAGCGTCAGCGCGCCGGCGGCCGGCTTGCCCGCAGCGCGGCGGACCTCGGCGGCCTCGATGCCATGCACCACCGCATTGCGGATCAGGTGTTCGATCGGGCCGGCCATGCGGTCCAGCACCGAGCGGTCGACTTCCACGGTGCCGCCCTTGATCAGCAGGCGCACGTCCTTGCCAGTCTCGCTGGAGGCCTGCCGCGCCACGCGGTACAGGCGTTCGGCCAGCGCGTCGAACTGCACCATGCGCGCCTGCATCAGGCTGCGCTGCAAGCCGCGCGTGAGGCGGGCCTGCGTATCGAGGTCGCCAGTGGCGCGGTCAAAGCCCCGCTGCAGGTTCTGCTCGACGGTGGCCACGTCGTTGACCGACTCGGCCATCATCCGCGTCAGTTCCTGGAAGCGCGTGAAGCGGTCGAACTCGAGCGGATCGAATTCCTGCTTGTGCTGGGCGTCGGCGATGCGCGAGGCCATCTGCGACTCCGCCTGGATCTCGATCTCGCGCAACTGGCCGCGCAAGCGCGCCACGTTGTCGTTGAGTTCGCCCAGGTAGCTGCGCATCGCATCCAGTTCGCTTTCCAGCCGCGCGCGCGTTGCGCCGACTTCGCCGGCGTCGGTGATCAGCGTATCCAGCGTGCGGGCCTGGACTCGCACCAGCGCGCGCTGGCGCTCGCCGGCGTCCGCTGCCGGCGCCAGCGCGTCGCCCGGCGCAGGCGCCACGGGGCGCACGGGCCCGGCTTGCAGCCAGGGCTGTACGGCGGAACGCGCCAACGGCGCCGGGCTGCGCTCGCCACCACCTTGCGGGGCATCCTGAGGTGCATCTTGGGCGGGTACCGGCGTGCCGGCCATGTCCGCCGGGGCGCCGTTCAGCCCGGTCATGGCGTTGATCAGGTCGGCATCGTCCACCGGCAGCAGGCGGCCAGCCTGCAGCGCCTCGCTATGCGCGAGGATGCGGTCGTACCAGGCATACAGGCGCACGAACAAGACCGGCCCGACGCGATCCGCGCGCACGGCGGCATCGAGCAGGGTTTCCATTTCGTGGGCTGCCTGGCCCAGCGCCATCGCACCGGCCATGCGCGCACTGCCCTTGAGCGTGTGCAAGGCGCGCAGGATCAGGCCAGCGTGGCTGGCGTGCTGGCCATCGCCGGACGCCGTCTCCCAGCCGCGCAGCAGCTTGCCCAGTTCGGGGAGGCTGCCGTGCGCCTCTTCCAGGAAAATCTCGACGAGCGCCGGATCGAGGGATTCTTCCGCAGCCACCTCATCGGCCAGCGGGTGCGCAGCGCCCGCAGTCTCACGCGCATCCGCGGCGCCGGGCGCCGGCGGGATCCTGCCGGTGTCGGCATGCGCGAAAAAGGAAGCTTCGCCCGTGTTGGCCGCATCGGCATGACCGGCATCCACGCCCGCCGTATCCAATACCGTGATGGCGGCATCGTACAGCGCGCCGGCATTGGCCGCGGGCGCCAGCTTGCCGAACAACAGCGCAACCGGCGCGTCCTCCGCCTCGGGCGGCAACTCCGGCGCCGCCGGCATCGCCAGCCGCGGCCGCACCATGGCACGCTCGCCCAACTCGGCGAGACTGCGGCAGAGCGCTTCGTCGGCGGCCGGCCAGATGCCGGCGGCAAACTGGTGCAACATGCCGCGCACGCGCTCGACCGCCTGCTCCAGCAGGCGGAAGTCGCCAGGGTGCATCGCCACCGGGTGCGCGCCGAGTTGCAGCATCAGGCGCTCCAGCACCTCGGCAATCGCGCGCACCGGCTCCAGTCCGACCGTGGACGCGCTGCCTTGCAAGGTGTGCGCCACGCGCAATGCCAGCTCGCTCGGGCAGGGCCGGCCTTCGTGGCGCCACTCGGAAACATCGGTGGCGAACTGGCGGATCAGGTCGTCGGCTTCCTGCAGGTAGACGTTGTAGAGCGGCAGGCTGATACGCACCGGGCCGATCAGCTTGTAGTGATCGTTTTGCTCCGCGGGCGTGCTGGCGAAACGGAAGGGAATGACTTTGGCGTCCGCGCCGGCGCTGGCATCTTCGTCGGCCCCGGCAAGACCGGCCTGCGCCTCCTGTTCCGGCTCCGTTTCCGCCTGCCCTTGCCGCACCTGCCCGCCCTGCTCATCCAGGGACTGTGGCGCCACCGGTTCGAGGACCGATGCCGGCTCCGGCTGTTCGCCCGCGCGCACGGACTGTGCCACGGCCAGCAGGCCGGAGGCATCGTGCACCGCCTGGGCATCGCCGCGCAGCGCCTGGACCCAGCCGGCAAGCTCCTGATGGGCGCGCAACAACAGGTCCAGCAGGGCCTGCGCCGGGGCGCGTGCCTCCGCAATCCACAGATTCATCACCTGCTCGATGGCCCAGGCCACCTCGCCATAGCGGTGCAGGCCCACCATCCGGCTGGAACCCTTCAGCGTATGGAAGGCGCGCCGCAGGCGGCTGATGGTATCGGCATCCTGCAGCGCCGGCAGACCGCCGCCGAGATCGCTGGCGACCTCGCCCAGCACCTCGACGGCTTCGCTGAGGAAAATGTCGAGCAGTTCGGCATCGATGCCGGCCGCCTCTGCCTTCTCGGGCCTCTCGGGCTTCTCGGGCTTCTCGCTCTTCTGCGCATCCCCGGCCGCGGCCGGCAGCGCGGGTGCGCCCGGTGCACTGGCCGGCAGCGCATCGGCCAGCGCCACCACCAGCCGCTCCGCCGCGCCGTGGGAACCGGCCAGCCAGGCATTGAGCTGGGTGGTGGCTTCGGTGGCCTGGCGGCGCAAACCGGCAGCATCGTCGATGGCGGCCTGTTCATTCATGGCCTGCAGCGCCGTGCGCAGCGTCTTCACCTCGGGCGCGTCGGCGGCGGCCGGGTGGCGCACGGCATCGCTGGCAGCCGCGCGCGCCCTGGCAAGCAGGGCCGCGTGGGAGACGGCGCCGCTTTGCACGGCCTGGCCGTCAGCCTCGGCGGCCTCATCCCGCACCGCCGCCGGGCTCCGGCCAAAGGCCAGCGCATCGATAAAGGCATGCACGGCGCCGAGTTCGCCGGCGATCGCGGCAAGCCGGGCGGCGCGCTCGCTCGCGGCGCCAGCCTCGTTGCCCGCACCGGTAGCGGCATCGCCCTGGACTTGCGTGGCGCGGGCGCCAGCGAGCCACTCCAGGGCTGGCATCACGCGCTCCAATGCCACCGCTACCGCCTGCGCGTCGGCGCGCAGCGCGTCGGGCAGCGCGCCGGCGTCGCGCAATTGCTCCAGCGTGCCGGCCAGCGCCACGAACGCGCGCTCGGCATCGCGCAGGTGTGCACCGGCCTCGGCGCGGGCGGCGTCGCGGTCATAGGCATCGAGCCACGATTCGCCGCTGTCGAGATGGCCGCGCAACTGCGCTACCGCGGCCTCGCGCAAGCGTTGCGCGCGCGCCTGCTCCACCATCTGTGCGAGCCAGCGCGGGGGCGGCGTCGCCTGGTCGCCGCGCTGGCGCTCGCCGAGATGCGAGGCCAGTTCATCGCAACGGTGCGCGAATTCAGCCGCCGTGGCATGGCCGGTGCTGCCATGCACACGCCACGGCAAGGCAAGCGCACGCCCCAGGAACAGCGCGATGGCGCCGATGCCGCCAAGATTGTCATCGCCGGAACGGACCTGCAGCGCAGGGTGCGCGGCGGCATCCAGGCAGCGCTGCAAGGCCGGCTGGGCCAGCGGCTGCGCGGCTTCGGCCAGCACCGCCAGCGCGTTTTGCCATTCACTGTGTTCCGCGCCAGCACCCGCCGCCCGTTCGAGCGCGGCGGCCGCCTGCTGCAGGTTGTGCGTATCGATCGGATCGAGCCAGCCGTAGTAGCGCACGCGGAAATCGGCATGCGCCGACGCGTGCGCCGCGTCGATGCGGAAGGCTTGCAGGCACTCGCGGATGGCGGAGCGCAGCACCAGCACGGCCGCGCTCTCCGGCTCGCTGGCGGCCGGCATCCTGCCCGTGGTGACCAGCAAATACACGGCATCGTTGAGCAGCGCCTGCGGCACCCGCACCTGGCCCTGCAGGTACTGGCGCAGCAGCAGGTGGGCACGCCCCGCCAGCCGCTTGGCCAGCAGGTCCGACGGCAGCAGGCCGTGGGCCAGCGCGCCAAACACCAGCGCCAGCACGTGCCACACGCCGCGGTCCGGGTGATCGGTGGCGCGGCGCAGCTCCTGTTCGCTCGCGCGCACGTCTTCCAGCGCGGACTCCAGCGGCAGATACGCTTCGCGCAGCAGGCTGGGTTCGAAGCATGGCACCGGCAGGCGCAGCGCCTTGAGCAAGGCGCCCTCGAAACGCTGGCGCGCGCGCGTCACGGTGGAGGCCATGCGCGTCGGCAGCAGGATGCCGGGCAGCATCTGCAGTTCGTCGACCCACAGGTCGGCAGGGTGCACGCGGTCCTCGCCAAGCCGGCCCAGCACGTCGGCATAGGAGCAAAACAGCCGCACCGGATCCTCGTCGTCGCCGACCATCAGGTCATCGACGTACTCGGCCAGCGCCTGCACGCCAAGGCGGAAGGCGGCCAGGGTCTGGGCGTCGGCGGCAACTGCCCCGCCGTCGATGCCTTCCAGCAGCCGGCGCAACGCCTGGCAATACGGATCGACACCGCGCAGGCCAACGATATGCACGGCGCCCGCGGCCTGGTGCAGATGCTGGCCCGCCAGGCGCAGCGAGGTGGTGTCGCGCGCGCCCAGCGCTTCTGGCGCCTGCTGCACTTCATCGACGTAATGACCCAGTTCGGCCGCGGCATCGTCCAGCGCGGCGCGCAGGCTCGGCGCCAGCCAGGCCAGCACGGAAAGGTCGCGCGCTACCGGGGCGGCGGGCGGGGCGACGGACAGGTCCCGTGCCGCAAAGGGCATCGGCGCCAGTGGATCCTGCACGGCCGGATCGGAGCCGGCGGCCTCGCGCGAGACAGGGAAATTCAATGACATGACTGCTTCCAATGCGTCCAATGCGGTGGCGCCGGCCCGTGGCCCGCTCGCGCGGCCCTTGCGTAACCCGTCAGGCGATCTTGAATCGCAGCACGGAGTTGCGCAGCTCTTCGGTCAGCAGAGTCAGCTGGCGCACCGACAGTGCGGTCTGCCGCGTGCCCGAGGAAGTCTGCTCGGTCACATGCAAGATGCCTTCGATATTGCGAGCCACCGCGGTGGCGAGCCCCGCCTCGTGCGAGGTGGTCTGCGAAATCTGCTCGATCAGCTCGGCGAGCTGGCGCGACACGCGGCCGATCTCCACCAGCGCGGCGCCGGCGTTGTCGGACAGCTTGGCCCCTTCCACCACGCCTTGCGTGCTGCGCTCCATGGCGTGCACCGCATCCTGCGTATCGGTCTGGATGGTGCGGATCAGCGCGCCGATCTGCTTGGTTGCCTCGCCGGAGCGCTCGGCCAGGCGCTGCACTTCCTCGGCCACCACCGAGAAGCCGCGCCCGGCTTCGCCTGCCGATGCGGCCTGGATGGCGGCGTTGAGCGCCAGCACGTTGGTCTGCTCGGTAATGTCGGAAATCAGTTCGACGATTTCGCCGATCTCCTGCGACGATTCGCCCAGGCGCTTGATGCGCTTGGAGGTGTCCTGGATCTGCTCGCGGATGTCGTTCATGCCGACGATGGCGTTCTGCACCGCGTACTGGCCCTGCTCGGCCGCGGCCAGTGAGGCGCGCGCCACGTTGGCGGACTCCGCCGCGCCGCGCGACACCTGCGTGATGCGGTCCGCCATCTCCACCACCGACTCGCCGGTCTGGCGAATCTGGCGCGATTGTTCTTCCGATGCCGCGACCAGCTCGGTCGAGGTGTCCTGCACCTGGCTCGATGCCTGCGTCACCTCGCCGGCGGTCTGCTGCACGCGGCCCACCAGTTCGCGCAGTTCTTCCACCGTGTAGTTCACCGAGTCGGCGATGGCCCCGGTGATGTCCTCGGTCACGGTGGCCTGCTTGGTCAGGTCGCCGTCGGCAATGTCCTGCAGTTCGTTCATCAGCTGCAGAATGGCCTTCTGGGTGGCGTCGTTATTGCGCTTTTCATCCAGGCGGCGGGCTTCGGCTTCGCGCTCGCGGGCCTCGGCTTCGAGGGTACGGGCGCGGGAGTCGCGCAGGTACAGCGCGGCCAGCCCAGCCAGGAACAGCAGCGTGAGCAAGGCCGAGACGATGGTCGCGCCCAGCGTCAGAGGGCGCACGCGCGCGCCTTCGGCATAGGCCGCCTGCAGCGCGGACAGTTCGCCGCGCAGCGCCTCGTTGTCATTGAAGATCTGCTGCTGGGCGCGCTTGGCGGCGATCAGGCCGGGCAGGTTCTGCAGGATGGTCTGGGTGGTCTTCTGCACCGCGTCGAACCGCTGCGACAGCTGCTGCAGGTAGCCGCGGGTCTCGGCATCGCCGGCGGCGGACAAGCGCAGCGCTTCGCTGCCGTTCATCAGCCCGTCCAGGGTTTCGCGGAACGTATTGGTGTCCTTGCCCAGCAGGAACGCGGTTTCCGGGTTGACGCCTTCACCCGCCAGGAACTCGTTGAGGTTCTTCCCCAGGCGCTGCGTCAGCATCACCAGCTGCGCGGAGGCAGCCACCTCGCGCGCATTGGCGCCGCTCTGCAGCTTGATCGCCGCCACCTGCTCCGCGCTTTCCAGCAGTTCCGGGTTGGAGGCGTTGAAGATCTGCAGGGTCTGGCCGATGGTGGTCAGGGTGGGCTGCTGGGCCAGTACGTCGCCAGCGCTCTTCTCGGTGCGCTGCCAGGACTCCATGGCCTTTTCCAGCAACGGCGCGGCCGCCCCGCCGGTGGCGCGCACGTGCTTGGCGTCGCTGCCGTTCTGCAGCGCCTGCAAGTCGCCGGCGAGTTCGCTCTTGGACTGGCGCAGCTGCGTGAAGGCCTGCGCATTGCCCAGCAGGGCCACCGGCACCGCCTTGGCCAGGCGCTGGGAATGCATCAGCATGTCGCCCGCGATCTCGATCTGCGCGGCGCCGTTATTGGCTTCGCGGTTGTCGAAATACACCGAGGCCAGCAGGGCGGTCAGCGACAACACCACGCCTGCGGTCAGCGCGCGTTGCTGGCTGGCAAACGGGAGGCGGGAAAGCCTGTCCGTGAACCGCCGGGCCGGGGTGCTACGCGTGCCGGGCGCGGCGGCGGCATTCACCGCCGGTTCGGCGGCACTGGCCACCTGTGCCTGGCGACCCAGGTTGAACATCTTGAAACCCATAGCACCCTCTGTCCGTTATTTTTCGATTTTGATTTGTTGCAGCGGGCTTGCCCGCGCGACGCTCAGGCGGCCTGCCGGCCCACCTGCAGGAAGGCCGGAGACGCCAGCAACCTGCGCACGTCGAGCACCTGCCAGTCACGCCCGTCGCGGTCGGCAAAACGGGCGCCCTCCCATTCCGGCGCTGCCTCCTGCCGTGCGGGCGTCCCTCCCGCGGACTCGGCCGGCAAGGACAGGTCGCCCGCATGGCGCAGTCCGATCACGCGCGTGGCAAGAATGCCGCAAGCGCGCTCCACCTGGCGCGACAGCACCACGATCTTGCTGCCCGGCTGCAGCGAGGTGGCTCCCTCGCCGCAGAACAGGCCGAAATCGATCACGCCCAGCAGGCTGCCGCGTGCATTCACCAGCCCCGTGTACCAGGACTGCGTCAGCGGCACGCGGCTGGGCTGGCGCATCTCCAGCACCTCGCCCGTCTGCGGCAACGGCAGCAGCCAGTGCCGCTGGCCCACCTGCAAACCCAGGTAGCTGTCCACCGCCGGCAGGCTGCGCGCCTCGCGCAGGCGGCGGGCCAGCATGGCCTGGTAATCCTGCAGCCGGGTCTGGCGGGCACGGAGGTCCTGGCGCGGCGCGTTCATGGTCGAGGTCCGGGTGATAGGCGTAGGGAGGGGAGCGGGTGCGGGATCGGCGCCTGGCTCAGTGGGTCAGCGCGGCGATCTTGGTGAGCAGTTCTTCGCCGTCGACCGGCTTGACGATGTAGTCGGCCGCGCCCTGGCGCATGCCCCAGATGCGGTCGGTGTCCAGGCCCTTGCTGGTACACATGATCACGGGAATGTCCTTGAAGCGGTCGTCGCGCTTGATCGCGCGGGTCGCCTGGTAGCCGTTCTGGCCAGGCATCACCACGTCCATCAGGATCAGGTCGAAGGCTTCCTTCTCGAGCCGGGCGAAGGCCTGGTCGCTATTGCCGGCCACCGACACCTTGAAACCCTTCTTGCCGAGCAGGTCGGACATGAACAGGGCCTCGGTCGGGGAGTCGTCAACGATAAGGATTTTGCTGATAGTCATGAGTATTCCTTGATATGCGCCTTGATATGCGCTCAAGCCGGCAAGGGGCTGGCCACGGCGGCGGCGCGCGGCACGCAGGCATCGACCGCCAGCAGCAGCGACTCGCGGGTAAACGGCTTGGCGAGATGGTCCTGCGCGCCGACCAGGCGGCCGCGCGAGCGGTCGAACACGCCGTCGCGGGAGGACAGCATGATCACCGGGATGGCATGGAATCGGGGGCTTTTCTTGATCAGGGCGCAGGTCTGGTAGCCATCCAGGCGCGGCATCAGGATGTCGCAGAAGATCAGGTCCGGATGCATGTCGCCGACCTTGGCGAGTGCCTCGAAGCCGTCTTCGGCGAGCAGCACCTGGCAGCCTGCCTGGGACAGGAAGATCTCGGCGGTGCGGCGGATGGTGCTGGAATCGTCGATGACGAGCACCTTGCGGCGCGCAGGCGCAGCAACGCCGCCGGCGCTGACGCCAGTTCCGACCGCGCCGCTGACCTCGGCGTTGACCCGAATGCTTTCTTGTAGTTGAGCGACCCGCATCTCGTTCCCGCGACCAGCGTGCTTCCCAGGGGAAAGCGCCGGCATTCACTTGAGAACTTCCGCGCGGCGCAGTTGCCTGCCCCGACGGACCCCCGAAACAAAAACGATTTGATTCCCGAAAACGCGCCGGACCGGTGGCCCGGTACGCGGCAAACGGCGGCGCGTGGTACCCGCGCCTGCCAAGGTCCACCCCCCTAAGGGATGGATTTTCAAATTTGAAACAGAGTGTGACAAGTCGCCGTGGGGCCGTCAATCCGGAAACCGGGGCAGTCCCGCCCGATCTGTCGCATTGACGCGACGCGCTACGGCGGGCCGGCGGCGTTCGTCACGGCCGCGTCATGCCCCCGCATTGCCAAATCACGCCGGCCGGCCTGACCTGGCGGGCGACGTACGGCTTGCGCGGTACGATGCGGCAGCTTTACAGGGCTACCATCTCGAAATCTTCCTTGCGCGCGCCACATTCCGGGCAGGTCCAGTTGATGGGCACGTCTTCCCATTTGGTGCCGGGGGCAATGCCGTCTTCGGGCGCGCCGGTGGCCTCGTCGTAAATCCACCCGCAGATCAGGCACATCCAGGTCTTGTATTCCATAACGGTACAGTCACTCTCCATTAAAATTCAGGGCCAGATGGTACCGAATCGGCGCCGCCGGCGCCAGCAGGGCAAGTACGATTCGGGCCAAATACGCCGTGTTCGCGCACGTTACCCGGCAAATGCCTCGCATTTCGGCTCTTTTGCCGGCATTTTCCACGTAACTTGCTGCCTGATAGAACGCGTTTCTCCCGCTTTTGATTTCACGCAAAGCCATGTCTCGTAACCAGCAGCTCTTCGACCGCGCACAGCAAACCATTCCGGGCGGCGTCAATTCGCCCGTGCGCGCCTTTCGCTCGGTAGGCGGCACCCCCCGCTTCATCACGCGCGCCGAAGGCGCTTACATGTGGGACGCCGATGGCCAGCGCTACATCGACTATATCGGCTCCTGGGGTCCGATGATCGTCGGCCACGCCCACCCCGAAGTGGTGCGCGCGGTGCAGGAGACCGCTGGCCTCAGCTTCTCCTTCGGCGCGCCGACCGAAGCCGAAATCGAGATGGCCGAGGAAATCTGCAAGCTGGTGCCGTCGATCGAGCAGGTGCGGCTGGTTTCCTCCGGCACCGAGGCCACCATGAGCGCGCTGCGCCTGGCGCGCGGCTTTACCAAGCGCGACCTGATCGTCAAGTTCGAGGGCTGCTACCACGGTCACGCCGACAGCCTGCTGGTCAAGGCGGGGTCCGGCCTGCTGACCTTTGCCGACACCACCAAGAACGCGCCCTCCTCGGCCGGCGTGCCGGCCGACGTGACCAAGCACACCATGGTGCTGGAATACAACAACGTCGAGCAGCTGGAGCAAGCCTTTATCAAGCATGCCGACGAGATCGCCGCGGTGATCGTGGAGCCGGTGGCCGGCAATATGAACCTGGTGCGCGCCAGCGATGCCTTCCTGCAAGCCATGCGCTCGCTGTGCACCAAGTACGGCGCGGTGCTGATCTTCGACGAGGTGATGACCGGCTTCCGCGTGGCGCTGGGCGGCGCGCAGGCGCACTACGGCATCACGCCGGACATGACCTGCCTGGGCAAGGTGATCGGCGGCGGCATGCCGGCGGCGGCCTTTGGCGGCCGGCGCGACATCATGGCCTGCCTGGCGCCGCTGGGCGGCGTGTACCAGGCCGGCACGCTGTCGGGCAACCCGCTGGCGGTGGCGGCCGGGCTGACCACGCTCAAGCTGATCCAGGCGCCGGGCTTCCATGACCGGCTCGCCGCGCAAACCCGCAAGCTGGCCGACGGACTGGCCGCGGCTGCCCGCGAAGCCGGCGTGCCGTTCGCCGCGGACGCCATCGGCGGCATGTTCGGCCTGTACTTCCGCGAGGGCGTGCCGGGCAGCTTCGCCGAAGTCACGCAGTGCGATACGGCCCGCTTCAACCGATTCTTCCACGCCATGCTGGATGCCGGCGTCTACCTGGCGCCATCCGCCTACGAGGCGGGCTTCGTCTCGGCGCAGCACGACGACGCCATCCTGGCCGCCACCATCGACGCCGCCCGCAAGGCCTTCGCGGCCTGAAGGTTCGCCGGCCGTGACCGCCCCGCCCTGGGGCGGGGCGCGGCTCAGCCGAGCAGATCGGGCGCGGCCGCCCCGATCTGCTCGCAGGCCCGCGCCAGCGCCGCCTGCAGCCCTGCGCTGGCGGGTGTCATCGGCGCGCGCAACTCATCGCGCAGCCATCCCTCCCGCGTCAGCATGGCCTTGAGCGGCCCCGGATTGGGCTCCGTAAACAGCAGACGGATCATTGGCATCAAGGCATGGAAGATCCGGCGCGCCTGGTCCAGCCGCTGCCCGGCCACCGCCCTGGCCAGCGCCGCGAACAGTTCCGGATACAGGTGGGCCGACGCGATGATCGCGCCCGTGCCGCCCAGGCACAGCGTACCGAGCAACTGGTGATCCTCGCCCGCCAGCACAGCGAGGCGTCTGTCCGCAATCACGGCCTGCGTGCCGTGGTAGTCCCCGCCGCAGTCCTTGATGGCACGGATATTCGGATGGGTGGCCAGCGCCAGGATGGTTTCCGTCTCCAGCTTCACGCCGGTCCGGTAGGGAATGTCGTACAGCACCAGCGGCGCGGCGGCGCTGTCGGCCAGCGCATGGAAGTAGTCCAGCAGGCCCGCCTGCGACGGACGAACGTAATAAGGCGCGGGCGCGAGCAGCCCGGCCAGCGGCCGCTCGGCAAGGCGGCGCACGCGCGCCTGCACCTGCTTCAACTGGCTGCCCGCGACGCCCATGATCACCGGCAAGGCGCCGGCGCCGGACAGCACGGTGTCGAGCACGGCCAGTTGCTCCGCTTCGTCGAGGGCAGCCGCCTCTCCGGTGCTGCCACACACCACGAAGCCAGCGATGCCGCTACCGGCATAGCGCGCCACCAGCCGGGCCAGCGCGCCATGATCGACGGCGCCGCCGGCAAACGGCGTCACCAGCGGCAGCCAGATTCCAGAAAATACTTGTTGTGCTTGCTGTTGTGCTTGTTGAACTGCTTGCATCGGATCACTCCTGTGCGACCGGTCAATAAAACCGTGCAGAAGTGCGCCGGGTGGCAGATGAGCCCGCGTGGGCAGTGGGAAAGCATGAACCTGGCCTCACCCCCTGTACGCCTGTGCGCAGGTGCCGTTCCGTCGCTCATCTGACGGAACAGCGCCCCGGTCAGACGAGCGGCTGTTTTTTGGCTTTGGCGCGCGCCGGCGCCTGCCGCTGCGAGGCAGCGGAAGCAGGAGCGGAAATCATCGAAAAAGCGCGCATTGCAGGTTCGGGCTGGATGATGGTGCGACAAGGCGCCCGGCGGGCACCGCCGTCGCAACCACGGCAGAGACGACAATCTACCGGCCCGGCCATGCCGCCGTCAAGCCACCCCCAAGTCATTTTGATTGCGCAGCCGGCCCCTGCGCTACACTGGGAATTCCACGAATTCCGGAGTCTTCGATGCGCGCATCCCTTCCCCTGTCCCTGTCCTCCGGGCAGTCCGTCTTGCGCTGGCTCACGCTGGCCTTGTGCGCGAGCCTGTTGTCCGCCTGCGGCTACAACGACTTCCAGGCCAAGGATGAGGCCGTCAAGGCGGCCTGGGGCGAGGTGATCAACCAGTACCAGCGCCGCGCCGACCTGATCCCCAACCTGGTCAACACCGTCAAGGGCTACGCCACGCATGAGCGCGAGACGCTTGAGGCGGTCACCAAGGCCCGCGCCGCGGCTACCAGCATCCAGGTCTCGCCCGAGACGCTCAACGATCCTGAAGCGTTCAAGCGCTTCCAGCAGGCCCAGGGCGAGCTGAGCGGTGCGTTGTCGCGACTGCTCGCGGTGTCGGAAAACTATCCGCAGCTCAAGGCCGATGCCTCCTTCCGCGACCTGCAGTCGCAGCTCGAAGGGACGGAGAACCGCATCACGGTGGCACGCCAGCGCTACATTGCCGCGGTGCGCGACTACAACATCCTGGCGCGCAGCTTCCCCACCAACCTGACCGCGATGGTCTTCAAGTACCCGGTCAAGCCGTCGTTCTCGGTGGAAAACGAGAAAGCCATCTCGGCGCCGCCGGCGGTGAAGTTCTGAGGCCGACCGATGGCAATGCCGCATCTCCCTGAGCGCAGTGGCTGGACGGCCGCCATGCTGGCGCTGATGCTGTGGCTGGGCGCGCTGCTGGCGCCGCCCGCCATGGCCGCCGGCGACGGCTTCGTGGCGGTGCCGCCGCTCACGCAGCGGGTCACCGACCTCACCGGCACGCTGAGCGCCAGCCAGCGCGGCGCGCTGGAGAACGTCCTGGCCGAGTATGAGCAGCAGCGCGGCAGCCAGATCTTCGTGCTGATGGTACCGACCACCGAGCCCGAGCCGATCGACGCCTACAGCATCCGCGTGGCCGACGCCTGGCGCGCCGGGCGCAAAGGCATCGACGATGGCGTGATCCTGCTGATCGCCAAGGACAATCCGCCCGGTCTGCGCAAGATGCGCCTGGAGGTGGGACGTGGCGTGCAGGGCTCGCTCACCGACGCGATGTCCAAGCGCATCCTGCAAGACGTGATGGCGCCGCATTTCCGCCAGAACGATTTCTACGGCGGCATCGCGGCCGGCGTATCGGCCATCCAGGCCACCATCGACAAGGAGGCCCTGCCGGGCCCGCAGGCCGGCGGCAAGCCGGCCCAGAGCGGCTCGTGGACCGACTGGCTGCCGGTGCTGTTCCCGCTTGCCATCATCCTGTTCTTCTTTATCGCCGCGGCACGGCGCTCGGGCGGCTCGCGCATCGTGACGCGCGGGCGCGGCTGGGACGCGGCGGCCGGCGGACTGGGCGGCACCCTTGGCGGTCTCGGGGGTGGCGGCTGGGGACGTGGCGGCGGCGGTG
>NZ_JFJV02000018.1:0-36692 GCF_000611145.1 Cupriavidus sp. SK-3
CCCCGCGGGGCCGCCCTTTTCAGTTCTGGCGGATCAGGCCACCGCAGGACGGTGCGCGGCGCGAGTTCCCGGGCGCTTGAGGTAACGCGCGACCGAGAGGTCGTCGGCGCGGATCGCCGGTGAAGTGCCGGACACCAGGTCCGACAACAACTTGCCCGAACCGCAGGCCATGGTCCAGCCCAGCGTGCCATGGCCGGTATTGAGCCAGAGACCCTTGAGCGGCGTGGGGCCGACGATGGGCGTGCCGTCCGGCGTCATCGGGCGCAAACCGGTCCAGAAGCTGGCGCGGCTGACGTCGCCGGCGCCGGGGAACAGGTCGGTCACCACATGTTCCAGGGTGCGGCGCTTGGCCGGGTCGAGTGTGCGGTCGTAGCCGACGATCTGGGCCATGCCGCCGACGCGAATGCGATCGTCGAAGCGCGTGATCGCAACCTTGTAGGTTTCGTCGAGCACCGTGGAGACGGGGCTGCGGTCCGCATCGGTCATCGGCACCGTCAGGGAGAAGCCCTTGAGCGGATAGACCGGGAGGTTCGACAGGCCCGGCAGGAAGTTCTTCACGAACGGCGTCGACCAGCTGCCCAGGGCCACCACCACCAGGTCCGCCGTGACGGGCTCGCCGCCGATCATGGCGCCGGTGACGGCATCGCCCCGGGTCAGCAGGCCGTCGATGGAGCGGTTGTATTGGAACTGCACGCCCAGGCCTTCGGCCATCGCCGCCAGTTTCTGGGTGAACAGCTGGCAGTCGCCGGTTTCATCGTTGGGTAGCCGCAGGCCGCCGCTCAGCTTGTGGCTGACGGCGGCCAGGGCTGGCTCGCCGGCGGCGGGGTCTTCGCGCGNNAGTTCTTCGCGCGATAGCAACTGGTAGGGCACGCCGGCTTGCTCCAGCACCGCAATGTCCTTGGCCGCGCCGTCGAGCTGCTCGTCGGTGCGGAAGATCTGCAGGGTGCCTTGCTGGCGGCCTTCGTAGGCGATGCCGGTATCGGCTCGCAGGGTGCGGATGCAGTCTCGGCTGTACTCGGCCAGCCGCACCATGCGTTCCTTGTTGACGGCATAGCGGTCGGCGGTACAGTTCATCAGCATTTGCCACATCCACTGCAGCTGGAACAGCGAGCCGTCCGGGCGAATGGTGAGCGGCGCGTGCTCCTGGAACATCCATTTGATGGCTTTGAGCGGCACGCCAGGCGCTGCCCACGGCGACGCGTAACCCGGCGAGATCTGGCCTGCATTGGCAAAACTGGTGCCAAGCGCGGGCGCGGCCTCGCGGTCGATCACGGTGACATCATGGCCGGCACGGGCCAGGTACCAGGCGCTGGTCACGCCAATTACGCCACTGCCAAGAACGAGAACGCGCATAGTCGGGGGCTCACAACCAAGAAATAGTGTGGATAGAGTATTTATCTCTATACTATTGAAATATGTGCAGTCATAGTTATCGTAATTTTCACGGAAACAGGAAGAACTAATGAGAACAAGTCGCCAGCCCGTGCGCAGCCTGGACCGGCTGGACCGCAAGATCCTGGCCTTGCTCCAGGCGGACGGCCGCATGTCGATGAAAGAGCTGGCGGAAGCGGTTGGCCTGACCATCACGCCGTGCATCGAGCGGGTCAAGCGCATGGAGCGCGACGGCGTCATCATGGGCTACTACGCCCGCCTGAATCCCGTGCTGCTTGGCAGTGGCCTGCTGGTGTTCGTGGAGATTTCGCTTGGCAACAAGTCGGGCAATATGTTCGAGCAGTTCCGCCGCGAGGTGTCGCGCATTCCCGAGGTGCTGGAGTGTCACCTTGTCTCGGGCGATTTCGACTATCTGATCAAGGCCCGCATCCGCGAGATCGGCGAGTATCGCCGGCTGCTGGGCGACATCCTGCTGCAGTTGCCCGGCGCCGCGCAGTCCAAGAGCTACGTGGTGATGGAGGAGATCAAGGAGACGCTGGCGATCGCGGTCGACGAGAAGGCGCCGCACGCCTGAGACCCTGCCGGCATCTGTCTAGAACAATGACATCTGCGGCGTTGCACCGGCCCTTGAGAAATGTTCGGTAGTCAGGGGGTGGCGTTCGGCGTTTAGCCCATGGCGCTGGCAGGCCAGCTTGAAACGCTTGCGCAGCAGTTCGGCAAAAATGCCGGTACCTGTCATGCGCGTGCCGAAGCTGGAGTCGTAGGCCTGGCCTCCCCGCATCTGCGCGATCAGGCTCTGGACATGCCGGGCGCGCAGCGGATGGTAGGTGGCCAGCCACTCGGAAAACAGATCCGCTACCTCGCGCGGCAGCCGCAACAGGATATAGGCGGCTGTCTTCGCGCCAGCGTTGGCACCCGCCTCCAGGATGGACTCCATTTCCGGGTCGGTCAGGCTTGGGATGACGGGCGCCACCATCACGCCCACGGGAATCCCGGCCTCACTCAGCGACGCGATGGCTGCGATGCGACGCGCCGGCGCGCTCGCCCGCGGTTCCAGCGTGCGGGCTATCTCATTATTGAGCGATGTGACGGACATATGGACCCGGACCAGGTTCCTGGCCGCCATGCGCTGGAGGATGTCGATGTCGCGCGTGACAACCCCCGACTTGGTCGTGATGGCCACCGGATGGTTGAACCGTTCCAGCACTTCCAGTATGCCCCGTGTGATGCGGAGTTTGCGTTCGATGGGCTGGTAAGGGTCGGTATTGGCGCCCAGCGCGATGACCGATGGCGTGTAGCCGCGGCTGCCTAGTTCGGCCTGGAGCAGTTCGGCGGCGTTCTCCTTCGCGTACAGGCGGGTTTCGAAGTCGAGGCCCGGCGAAAGTCCCAGATAGGCATGGCTGGGTCTGGCATAACAGTAGATGCAACCGTGCTCGCATCCTCGGTAAGGATTGATGGAAGCGTCAAAGGGCAGGTCCGGCGACTGGTTGCGCGAGACGATGCGTTTCGCCTTCTCCGTGAAGACAATGGTTTGGATCTGGGATGTCTCTGGCTCATCGATGGCTCGCGGCTCTTCGTCGACCCGTTCGCGGGTCCATGCATCGAAACGGCTGACGTTGTTCGAGCGCGCCGCCCGGCCTTTGAGCGGGCTGGAGGAGGGAGGTCGGGTCGTCACGGTTGCAGTCCTGCGGCTACGGTTGATACTGTATAAATATACAGTGTTCGCCGGCCAACCGGCAAGGAGTAAAGGGTGGATGTCCCCGGAAGCAGAAGATTCGGCGAATCATGCACGACGGGGTCCGTGCGGGACGGCGGCTCTGCAATGGGTTATTCCTGCTGCAGCACTTCGCAAAAACAGCCAAGGTGTGTTTTGCCGTGCGGGAGCCACGCCAGTCAGGCAGGCGGTGCCGCCTCGGGGCGGTCCCAGTAGGGCGGGGAGCCGAAGCGCGCCGCAAAGAAATCGGTAAAGGCGCGGGTTTTTGCCGGCACCTGCCGGCGGCTCGGGTAGACCGCCCAGATCGATACCGACGGCAGCACCGGATAATCGGGCAGCACGTTGACTAGCGCTCCACTGCGCAGGTAGGGGCCGACATCCCAGGTGGATTTGAGCGCGAGTCCCATGCCAGCCAGGATCGCATCCCGGATGACCTCGCCGTTGTCCGTGCGGAGATTGCCGCTGACGGCGATCGCGGTCTTGCCCAGCGCCGTGTCGAACTGCCAGGAGGCCTGGTCGCCAAGCACGATGCAATTGTGGTTGCGCAGGTCCTCCGGGTGCCGTGGCGTGCCATGGGCGGCAAGGTAGGCGGGCGAGGCGCAAATGGCGCGATGGCTCGGGGCAAGCGGGCGGGCCACCAGCGATGAGTCGGGCAGGGCACCCATGCGCAGCGCCACGTCCACCCCGGCCTCCACCAGGCCGATCACCTGATCCGTCAGCCGTAGGTCCAGCGTCAGGCCGGGGTAGGCGGCAAGGAAGGCTGGGATGGCCGGAGAGACGTGCTGGCGGCCGAAGGATGCGGGCACCGTGACGCGCAGTATTCCGTGTGGTGCTTCCGCCCCCCGGCCTACCGACTGCGCGGCCTGGTCGGCCGTGTCGAGCAATTGCCCGGCATGCACAAGAAAGCGTTGGCCGTCTCCGGTCAGCGAAATGCGCCGCGTGGTCCGGTGCAGCAGCCGCGTGCCGAGCTTTTGTTCGAGTAGCGCCAGGCGGCTGCTGGCCGATGACGTGGACAGCCCGAGATCGCGCGCCGCCGCCGACAGGCTGCCCAGCGCCGCCGCGCGCACGAACACCGCGATATCCAGCAGGTCGAAGTGCATGGCGCCTGGGCCCCTGGGCCTTGGAACTGCCAATTACTGCGAAAGGGCGCGAGCGGCTTCGACCTGGGATTCGAAGAAGGTCTGGAAACTGATGGCCAGGCCGGCCATCAGCAGGCCGGTTCCGATCAGCAGCGACAGGATAACCAGGATCACGACCGGCCAGCCAGACCGGGTCGGCTTGCCATGGGGATTGAAGCGGGCATCCCATTTATCGTCCGGGCGCAGGCCATACACGATGGCCGCCAGGAAGGCGCTGATCACCGACGTGCCACCGGCGATGGCAAAGGTCCAGTTCAGGGCCGGCGTGCCGGCGCCAGTCTGTATCGAAATGACGCCGATGACCCCGGCCAGGGCCGCCAGCAGGTGAGCCCACGCAAACTTGTCGCGCAAACCACCCAGGTAGAAGCGATGCAAGCCCAAGCTGCCGAACAGGAAGGCAAGCGCGACCGTGAGCAGTTTGGACTTGCCCCGAAGCGGCTTGACGAATGCGGTGGCGGCTGGAACTTGGGTAGCGGCAGGCATGAGGCGGCAACTAGGTTGATGGCCGGCCAGGGGGCGACCGGCGCAAGATCAGATCAATGCCAGTCAAGCCGGCACCGGCGCTCATTGTACGCTGGCCTCGGGCGCAGGCGCGGGAAGGCCGGGTGCGATGCGGGTCGGACGGCGAAGCACACGGGAGTTCCGTGCGCGGCACAGCCGGGAGGAAGGGGGTACAGGAAAGCGAGGCGGATCCCGCCGTTTGGAGGGCAAACAGGCGGGGGGGATGCAGGTGTCAGGCGGACCTAACGGCCGCCGTCGCGTCCCCGCGCCTGCCAGCCGGGGCCGGTGCCGGGACCGCGCTGCTCGCCGCGCGCGTTGTCGCCTTGCGCGTTGCGATCGGCTGGGCGGCCGCGCTCATCATCGCGCTCCTGGGGAGGCAAGGGGCGGCCGTTAAGGCGGTCATCAGCGCGGGCTCGGGCTTCCATTCTTTCGATCTGGGCGCGCACATGGTCTTGCCGTTCGGCGCGTACGCTGGCCATCTCCCAGCCACCCTGGCCGCGCGCGTTACCATTGCCCGCGGTCCGGCCTTCGGGCCGGCTGTGTTGCCAAAACGCGACCTGCGCATGGCTGACAGCATTAAGGCCGAGCACTGAAACGGCCAACAGGATGCCAGCCACCGAGTCGCGCAGGAAGGTGCGGGGGAGCATGCGGAATCCCAGTATCCTGTCGCGCGGTGAGTTGTTCGAGATATGGGTTCATGGTACGCACGGGCCTTCGGGACGCATATGCAAAAGCCGTTACTGGTGTAACGGATTGTTTCGCCTCCACCGGTACGTTTCGCGGCTTGCCTGCGGGCTATGCGGGGAGTGGCGTTTCAACGGCTCACGGCGCGTAGCGGATACGGTAAATGGCGCCCGCCGTGTCGTCGCTGACAAGCAGCGAACCATCCGGGGCGACCAGGACATCGGCCGGCCGGCCCCAGGCTTTGCCGTCTTGCAGCCAGCCTTGCGCGAAGACTTCCTGGCGTGCTGCCTGGCCATTCTCGTTCACCACTACCCGGACAATGCGGTAGCCGACCTTCGCGCTACGGTTCCAACTGCCGTGCTCGGCAATGAAAATATTGTTCCGGTATTCGGCGGGAAACTGTGAGCCGGTATAGAAGCGCATCCCGAGCGAGGCGACATGCGCGCCCAGCTTTGCGGCCGGTGGCTCGAACTCCGAGCAGTTGCGCTGCTTGCCGAACTCAGGGTCGGCAACGCTGCCGGCGTGGCAGTATGGATAGCCAAAATGCTGGCCGGCACGGGTCAGGCGGTTGAGTTCGTCGTCTGGCACATCGTCTCCCAGCTGATCGCGCCCATTGTCCGTGAACCACAGCTGGCGCGTGACCGGGTGCCAGTCAAAGCCCACCGAATTGCGCACGCCCCTGGCTACTACCTGCAGGTCGGAGCCGTCGGGCTTCATCTTCATGATATTGGCGTAGCGGTTTTCGTCAGGCTTGCAGATATTGCAGGGCGCACCGACCGGAATATACAGATAGCCATCCGGACCAAAGGCGATGAACTTCCAGCCGTGGTGGGTTTCGGAGGGGAAGCGATCGCTCACCACGACCGGCTTTGGCGGGGTGTCGAGCCGGGCTTCGATGTCATCGAGCCTGACGATGCGCGAGACCGAGGATGCATAAAGGGCGCCGTCGCGGAAGGCCACGCCTACCGGCATGGTCAGGCCGGTGGCGATTGCCCTTACCCTCGGGTCAGGCGCCAGCGCGTTGCTGATTGCATAGACCTTGCCTTGGCCAAGGCTGCCGATAAAGAGGGTGCCGGCCGGTGACATGGTCATGCCCCGTGCTTCCGGCACATCCTGGCTCAGCACGTCGATGCGGAACCCCGGCGGCAGCTGGATCTGCTCCAGCGGCAGGGCCGTGGCCGCGCTTGTATCGGGACCGAACCAGGCAGCCGCGGCGAAAGTGGCTGCAAGCAGTGCGCGGAAGGCGCGAATGTGAAGGTGGGAACGCACGGCAAGATCTCCTGTCGGGGTTTTCGCCACGATGCCTGTAGCCAGGTGTCGAGTCAATCGCTCTAAGTGTTTGTTTGGGCTCGGGATTTGGTCTATACTCTTGCGTTTCGTGTTCGAACATCAAGTTTTCTGAGGAATCAAACCATGGTCGTAATCCGTCTGGCTCGCGGTGGCAGCAAGAAGCGCCCCTTCTTCAATATC
Organism: Cupriavidus sp. SK-3; assembly: GCF_000611145.1. Classification (NCBI taxonomy): domain Bacteria; kingdom Pseudomonadati; phylum Pseudomonadota; class Betaproteobacteria; order Burkholderiales; family Burkholderiaceae; genus Cupriavidus; species Cupriavidus sp. SK-3. The sequence goes on from NZ_JFJV02000018.1 coordinate 6,901, forward strand.
GTCGCGGCAGACTCGCGCAATCGTCGCGATGGCCGCTTCATCGAGCGTATCGGCTTCTACAATCCCCTGGCTTCGGCAAGCGAAGAAGGCCTGCGCCTGGTGCAAGACCGCCTGACCTACTGGCAAGGCGTGGGCGCACAGCTGTCGCCGACGGTTGCCCGTCTGGTCAAGCAGAACGCCGCCAAGGCCGTAGCCTGATTGTTGTGACGCGCGTTTCGCGACGCGTGGCAAACGACACGTGACAGAACGCAAGCAAGGCGTCCCGGCGCGGCGGCCGCTCAATGTGCCGCTCGAGTCCTCGGCCCGGCCCAAGGCCGGTGTGCAGGAAAAGGCGAGTCTCAAGCCGCAGGGCGTAGCTGGGTTTCCGGCTGCGCTGGCATATACCGATAAGCTGCCGGACGACCTGATCGAGGTTGGTTACGTCAGTGCGGCTTACGGCATTCGGGGCTGGATCAAGGTCCAGCCGCATGCCGACGATGCGAGCGCGCTGTTGCATGCGCGCCGCTGGTGGCTGCTGAAAGCTCCGCCGACAGGCCTGGTGGGCGCGGCCGATGCCGTGGCATCGGAGGCATTGTGCGTGAAGGTCGTGCAATCCCGTGAGCATAGCGGTACCGTGGTGGCCCAGGCGAACGGCGTGTCCGACCGCAACCACTCGGAAGCGCTCAAGGGTCGCCGTGTCTGGATTCGTCGCGAGGATTTCCCCGCGCCGGATGAAAACGAATTTTACTGGGTCGATCTGATCGGCTGCGCCGTGTTCAATGAGCAGGGCGAGTCGCTGGGCGAAGTGTCCGGCCTGATCGACAACGGCGCGCACCAGATCCTGCAGGTAGCGCATACCTTGCCTGACGGCAAGGCAAGCGAGCGCCTGATCCCCTTTGTCGACGCATTCCTGCGCTCGGTCGATATTTCGGCCAGACGCGTGGTGGTCGACTGGGGCCTGGACTACTGAGCGGTCCGGCAACGGACGCTCGGCTGGCGGCGGCCGGGTGGGCAAGTATAGGGAGGGGCGGATGCAGTTCGATGTGATCACGCTATTTCCCGAGATGTTCCGTGCGCTGACCGACTGGGGTATCACCAGCCGGGCGGCCAAGCAGCAGCGTTATACGCTGCGCACCTGGAATCCGCGCGATTTCACCAGCGACAACTACCGTACGATCGATGATCGCCCGTACGGCGGCGGTCCTGGCATGGTAATGCTGGCCAAGCCACTGGAAGATGCAATCGGCGCGGCATGTGCGGCGCAACTGGCGGCGCAAGCCGCCGCGGATGTGCCGGGCGAGCCGGTGAAGCCGCATGTGGTGCTGATGTCGCCGCAAGGCGCGCCCCTGACGCATCAGAAGGTGATGTCGCTGGCGCAGCGTCCCGGCCTTGTGCTGCTTTGTGGCCGATACGAAGCCATCGACCAGCGATTGATCGAGCGGCGCGTGGATGAGGAAATCAGCCTCGGCGATTTCGTGCTGTCGGGGGGCGAGTTGCCGGCCATGGCCGTAATCGACGCGGTCGTCAGGCATTTGCCGGGCGTGCTGGGCGATGCCCAGTCGGCGGTTCAGGACAGCTTCGTCAATGGGCTGCTGGACTGTCCGCACTATACGCGGCCGGAAGAATACGAAGGTGTGCGGGTGCCCGAGATACTGCTCGGGGGCCATCATGCCGAGATCGAGAAGTGGCGGCGCCAGCAGGCGCTCGCGAATACTGCGAAGAAGCGCCCCGATCTGATCGAGGCAGCGCGCAGCCAAGGGTTGCTGAGCCGGGCCGACGAGAAATTCCTGTCGGCCTGGCTGGCGAAAGAAGGGCGGGAGTTCGCTCCCGCCAGGTGAAACCCCATCCTCTGCCGGGGCCCAGGCCATGCCTGGGGCATACAACGTCGGCATGATGGACAAGGAGAAAAAACGATGAACATCATCGAGCTGATCGAGAAAGACGAAATCGCGCGCCTGACCGCGAACAAGACCATCCCCGCATTCGCACCCGGCGACACCGTGATCGTCAGCGTGAACGTGGTGGAAGGTAGCCGCAAGCGCGTGCAGGCTTATGAAGGCGTGGTGATTGCCAAGCGCAATCGCGGCCTGAATTCGTCCTTCATCGTGCGCAAGATTTCGTCGGGTGAAGGCGTGGAACGTACGTTCCAGCTGTACTCGCCGCTGATCGCAGCGATCGAAGTGAAGCGCCGTGGCGACGTCCGCCGCGCCAAGCTGTACTACCTGCGTCAGCGTTCGGGCAAGTCCGCGCGGATCAAGGAAAAGCTGGCATACAAGTCGGCACCGGCCAAGGCTGCTGCTGCGGAGTAAGCCGCTGTCGCCACGATCGGTTCTGCCGGTCGTGGCTGCGCAAAAAGGGCACCTTCGGGTGCCCTTTTTGCGTCTGCGCACGATATTTTGCTGCGGTGCATGAAGAACGGCTTGGCCGCCTTCTGTCATACTCACAACGATTATGCGTCCTGCCTTCGATCCCGAATCCCTCCCCATCGTCGCAACCGATATCCGGCATCCGCCGCTTGCGGATGCGCGCCTGCAGCCCGAGTTCATTCGCCACCGGCTGCAGTCGCCTCCGGCGTGGGCGCCCGAGCTGACTGACGAATCGCGTGCCTACGATCGCAGCCTCAAGCTGCGCGACGCGGCCGTGCTGGTGCCTCTGGTTGAGCGGGGCGACGGGCTGACCGTGCTGCTGACCGAGCGCAATGCCAACCTGAGTTCGCACGCCGGGCAGATCAGTTTCCCGGGCGGCCGGCACGAAGCCTTTGATATCGACCGTGTTGCCACGGCGTTGCGTGAAACCGAAGAAGAAGTTGGATTGGTGCGCGACTATGTGGAGGTGCTGGGCGCTCTGCCCGACTACATCACGGGCACCGGTTTCCATGTCAGCCCGGTGGTGGGCCTGGTGCGCGACGGTTTCACGCTGCGCCCCGATGCGCGCGAGGTCGCCGATGTCTTCGAGGTGCCACTGGGGTTCCTGATGGACCCTTCCCATCACCAGCAGCGTCTGTTCCGCTGGGTGGACGGCGAGCGCCTGTTCTACGCCATGCCCTTCCCGCGCGAAGACGGCGGCCACCGCTTTATCTGGGGCGCCACCGCCGGCATGCTTCGCAACCTCTACCATCTGCTGGCTGCCTGATCGCCATCGGGCAGCCGTACAGGGAGCGATCTCAGGCCGCGGCGGCCTGGTCTTGCCCGATGCAGTGCGGGCAGCTCTTGCCCACCACATAGTGCGGGCTTTGCTGCTCCTCGGCGGTGACCACGGCGCGGCAGGCGAAGCACTGCTTCGGTCCGGCGGGCTCCAGGCTCGGGTTGAGCGCGGTGCGGTAATCGAAGACGAAGCAGTCGCCCTGATAGTGGCTGCCGCCCACTTCCTCGAAATACTTCAGGATACCGCCTTCGAGCTGGTAGACGTGCTCGATGCCGGCCTCCTGCATGTGGATGGCGGCTTTCTCGCAGCGGATGCCACCGGTGCAGAACGACACGATGGTCTTGCCCTCGAACTCCGCCTTGTGTGCCGCGATGGCCGGCGGGAAGTCGCTGAACTTGGCAATGTCGTAGTCGACCGCTTGCTCGAAGGTGCCGACCGCGACCTCGAATGCATTGCGTGTATCGAGCATCACCACCGGGCGGCCAGCGTCGTCATGGCCCTGGTCCAGCCAGCGCTTGAGCTCCACGGGCCGTACCGCAGGCGCGCGCCCTGCCTCGGGGCGGATCAGCGGCATCTTCATGGTGATGATTTCCTTCTTCTCGCGCACCAGCATGCGCTTGAAGGGCTGGTTCTCCGACAGGCTCTCCTTGGGCGCGATGTCGGCAAAACGCGGGTCGGCGTGGAGCCATCCCAGGAAGCCGTCTATGGCTTCGCGCACGCCGGCCAGGAACAGGTTGATGCCTTCCGGCGCGAGCAGGATGGTGCCCTTGAGCCCGTGGGCTTCGCAGCGCGCGCGCATTTCCGGGCGCAAAGCCGGGATATCGTCCAGCGTGACGAATTTGTAAGCGGAGATGTTTACGATCTGCATAGGTGGCGCACGCCCGGCCCGCGCATTGTGACCGCGCGGTAACTGCCTGATTGGAAAGGCGAAATTATAGCGCCTTGAAGGCCTCGTGCCGGTCTTTTCCGAGCAGCCGGGTTGGTCTTGCCGTGCGGTCCGTGGTGCAAAGAAGGCGGGCGAGGGCATGCCGAGCCGGTACAATTACGCCCATGTCTGCACCTCGCTTCGTTCATCTCCGTCTCCATTCCGAATACTCCGTCGTCGATGGCATCGTGCGTCTTGAGGACGCCGTCGAGGCCGCCGCCGCCGATGGCATGGGCGCGCTCGCCCTGACCGACCTGGCCAACGCCTTCGGCCTGATCCGCTTCTACAAGGAAGCGCGCGGCGGCGGCGTCAAGCCCGTGGTCGGCGCCGACGTCTGGCTGACCAACGCCGACGATCGCGACAAGCCCACGCGGCTGCTGCTGCTGGTCCAGGACCGGCGCGGCTACCTCAACCTGTGCGTGCTGCTGTCGCGCGCATGGCTGTCGAACCAGTACCGCGGCCGCGCCGAGATCGATCCGGCCTGGTTTGACGAGGCCGGTGAAGAGGGCTTGCCGCTGGCCACCGGCATGATCGCGCTTTCCGGTGCGATGGGCGGTGATATCGGCGTGGCGCTGGCCAATGGCAATGAGGCGGTAGCGGCACAAGCCGCGGCGCACTGGGCCAAGGTCTTCCCGCAGCGTTTCTACATTGAACTGCAGCGTGCCGGCCAGCCCGGCACCGATGCCTATGTGCAGCAGGCGGTGCAGTTGGCGTCCAAAATGCGCCTGCCGGTGGTGGCAACGCATCCGGTGCAGTTCATGACCGCCGACGACTTCACCGCGCACGAGGCCCGCACCTGCATCGCCGAAGGCGAACTGCTGGCCAATCCGCGCCGCACGCGGCGTTTCACCACCGACCAGTATTTCAAGTCCCAGGACGAGATGTGCGCGCTGTTCGCCGACATCCCGTCCGCGCTGGAAAACGCGGTACAGATCGCGCGCCGCTGCAACCTCACGCTGGAACTGGGCAAGCCGCGCCTGCCGCTGTTCCCCACGCCCGACGGCATGTCGCTCGACGACTACCTCGTGCACCTGGCCAAGGAAGGCCTGGAAAAGCGCATGGCGGTGCTGTTCCCCGACGAGGCTGTACGCGAGGCAAAGCGCCCCGAGTACTACGCCCGCCTGGAGTTCGAGACCGGCACCATCATCAAGATGGGCTTCCCCGGCTACTTCCTGATCGTGGCGGACTTTATCAACTGGGCCAAGAACAATGGCGTGCCGGTAGGGCCGGGGCGCGGCTCCGGCGCCGGTTCGCTGGTGGCCTATGCGCTCGGCATCACCGACCTGGACCCGCTCAAATACGCGCTGCTGTTCGAACGTTTCCTGAACCCGGAACGGGTTTCGATGCCCGACTTCGACATCGACTTCTGCCAGCACGGCCGTGATCGCGTGATCACTTACGTGAAGGAGAAGTACGGACACGCAGCCGTCTCGCAGATCGCGACTTTCGGCACCATGGCCGCCAAGGCCGCGGTGCGCGACGTGGGCCGCGTGCTCGACCTGGGCTACGGTTTCGTCGACGGCATCGCCAAGCTGATTCCGTTCAAGCCGGGCAAGCTCGTCACCATCGAGGAAGCCAAGAAGGAAGAGCCGCTCCTGACCGAGCGTGAGAAGAACGAAGAAGAAGTGCGCCAGTTGCTGGAGCTGGCGCAGCGCGTGGAAGGCATGACGCGCAACGTCGGCATGCACGCCGGCGGCGTGCTGATCGCGCCAGGCAAGCTGACCGATTTCTGCCCGCTCTATACCCAGGGCGCGCAGAACGACGGCATGAGCGGCGTGGTCAGCCAGTACGACAAGGACGACGTGGAAGCGGCAGGCCTGGTCAAGTTCGACTTCTTGGGCCTGACCACGCTGACCATCCTGGACTGGGCTGAACGCTATATCCGCCGGCTCGATCCGACCAGGGCGGACTGGAACTGCAGCCACATTCCGCTCGACGATGGCCCCGCCTTCGACATCCTCAAGACGGCCAACACGGTAGCCGTGTTCCAGCTGGAAAGCCGCGGCATGCAGGGCATGCTGAAGGACGCCAAGCCCGACCGCTTCGAGGACATCATCGCGCTGGTGGCGCTCTACCGCCCGGGCCCGATGGACCTGATTCCCAGCTTCTGCGCGCGCAAGCACGGTCGCGAGAAGGTGGAGTACCCGGACCCGCGCGTCGAGCCGGTGCTCAAGGAGACCTACGGCATCATGGTCTACCAGGAGCAGGTGATGCAGATGGCGCAGATCATCGGCGGCTACTCGCTGGGCGGCGCCGACTTGCTGCGCCGCGCCATGGGTAAGAAGAAGGCCGAGGAAATGGCCCAGCACCGCGAGCTGTTCCGCGCGGGCGCGGCCAAGAACGGCCTGACCGCCGAGAAGGCCGACGACACCTTCGACCTGATGGAGAAGTTCGCGGGCTACGGCTTCAACAAGTCGCACGCGGCCGCCTATGCGCTGCTGGCCTATTACACGGCCTGGCTCAAGGCGCACCATCCGGCCGAATTCATGGCAGCCAATATGTCGCTCGCCATGGACGACACCGACAAGGTCAAGATCCTGCACGAGGATTGCAAGCTCAACCACCTCAAGGTGCTGCCGCCCGACGTCAACGCCAGCGAATACCGCTTCGCGCCGACCGATGCCAGGACGATCCGCTACGGCCTGGGCGGCATCAAGGGCTCGGGGCAGGGCGCCATCGAAGACATCCTGCGTGCTCGCGAGGAAAAGCCCTTCACCGACCTGTTCGACTTCTGCGAGCGCGTCGACCGCCGCCAGGTCAACCGCCGCACCATCGAGGCGCTGATCCGCGCCGGCGCCTTCGACAGCCTCAATGACAATCGCGGCCAGTTGCTTGCCTCCGTGTCGCTCGCGATGGAGGCCGCCGAGCAGAAGGCCGAGTCGGCCAACCAGGTCTCGCTGTTCGACCTGATGGCCGACGCCGGTGAATCGCACCGTCCCGAACTGGTCGACGAGCCGCGCTGGCCCCCCAAGCGCACGCTGCAGGAAGAAAAGCAGGCCCTGGGGTATTACTTCTCGGGGCACCTGTTCGATGCCTATCGTGACGAAGTCGGCCGCTTCCTCAAAGGCACGCTGGCCGGGCTGGAGAAGGAAGTACAGGGCAATGGCGGCGGCTATGGCCGCGATGTGCGCGGCAAGGTGATCGCCGGCGTCATTACCGGCATGCGTACCCAGATGACGCAGCGCGGCAAGATGCTGATCGTCTTGCTCGACGACGGCACCGGGCAGGTCGAGATGACCGTGTTCAACGAATTGTTCGACGCCAACCGCCATATGTTCCGCGAGGACGAGATGGTGATCGTGCAAGGCAACGCCCGCCACGACACCTTTACCGGCGGCGTGCGTTTCACCGCCGAATCGGTGATGGACCTGGTGGCGGCGCGTGCCAAGTACGCCGAAGCGGTCGGCCTGGCTTTCAATGGCAATGCCTCTACCGAGCTGTTGCGCGAACTGCTCACGCCCTACCTGGCGACGGTGGCCAACAGCCCTGGCTTGCCGGTGCGCATCAGCTATGCCACCACCGGTGCCCGCTGCGAGGCGGAGCTGGGCCGGCAATGGCTGGTCACGCCGTCCGAGGATGCCCTCGCGAGCTTCCGCTCGGCCTTGTCGGGCGAGAACGTTCGCATGCTGTACGGCTGACCCGGGCTGCCGGCAGGGCGGCAACGGCATTGCGCCGCCCTGATCGGTATTGCTGCCATCCCGTCATTCCATGGATCACACAAGCCCCGCATGGCCAAGCAACGCATCCTCTTTCACCTGACCCACTTCCTGCGCGGCGGCATCGAGACCTCGCTGGTGTCGCTGCTCGCCTCGCTGGATCGCGAACGCTTCGAGATAGGCCTGACCCTGACCTATCCGACCGAAGCACTGGAGACCCATTTCCGCGCGCTGTTGCCGCCGGACGTCAAGCTCCACATCCTCGCGCCGGAAGCCTGGCTGTCGCATTGCCGGCAACTGAAGAAAGCGGGCAAGCTGGGCCCGCTTGGAAAGATCTACGAGGAAGTGCTGTTGCCGCCGCTGCGCAAGCCGCTGGTCAACCGGCGCTTTCGCGGCATCCTGCGCGACTATGACCTGGTGATCGACTACGACATGTCGCTGTCGCGGCTGACGGGGCGGTTGCCGGTGCCGATGATTGGCTACCAGCATTTCAGCGTGGCGCACCTTGAGCGCGAGAACCGCCGCAAGCTGCGCAAGCTGCGGCGCCAGTGCCGCGAGCACTATGACCGCATCGTCGTGCTCAATGACACCATGCTGGCGGATGCGCGGGCGCTGATTCCCGAGGCGGCCGGCAAGTTCATCCGCCTCTACAACGCCACCGATCTCGACCGCATTCGCGCGCTCGGCAAGGCACCGTTCAGCCCGCCGGCGCATCCCTACATCGTTTCGGTGGGGCGGTTGGAGGAGAGCCAGAAGGATTTCACCACGCTGCTGCGGGCCTACGCGGCGCTGGTCAGGGGCACGGGTTTGCGCGAGCGGCTGGTGCTGGTGGGCGACGGCGCTTCACGCGGCCGGCTTGAGGCGCTCGCGCGCGAGCTGGGTATCAGCGAGCGCGTCAGCTTTGCCGGCTTCCAGCCCAATCCCTATGCCTGGATCCACCATGCGCGGCTGATGGCATTCAGCTCCAAGATGGAGGGACTGCCGAATGTGCTGCTGGAGGGCATGGCGCTCGGCCAGTTCGTGGTGAGCACCGATTGCCCGGTGGGCCCGAGCGAGATCCTGGCCGAGGGCAAGGCCGGGCTGCTGACGCCGGTTGGTGATGTGCCCGCGCTGGCGGAGGCGATTCGCCGCGGGCTGGAGGACGAGCCGCTGCGTGCCCGGCTGCTGGCCTATGCGGCGGTCCATATCGAGCAGATGGGCTTTGGCCCGACCTCGGCAGCTTTCGGCGCTTGCGTCGACGATCTGCTGGGCGCCCCTGGTGCGGGGGCGGCAGTCCTTACCGCGGCTGCTCCTGCCGTTTCTGCTGCTGCAGGTACCACAGCTTGATGTACTTGTAGTAGCTGGCCTGGCCGTTCATCAGCGCCACGCCGAGGCCTTGCGCGCCATCCAGAAAGCCGCGGCGCAGCAGGTAGGTCCGCAGGAAGGCCCAGGCGCCATGCAGCACGGCGCTGGCGGGCGAGGCCGTCTTGCCGCGCGCCAGGCCTTGCCGGGCGCCCAGGGTGGAGTATTGGTCGATCTTGCGCAGCACCTGCGAAAAGTCGTCGTAGGTGTAATGCAACAGCGGCGTGTTCAGCTTGCCGGTGGGGCCGTCGGAGATCACGCGTTCATGCACGAGATCGTCGGTGAAGCGGGCGCGGCCGCGCCGGAACAACCGTGTGACGTAGTCGGGATACCAGCCGCCGTGGCGGATAAAACGGCCGCAGAAACGCGACAGGCGCGGCATCTCGTAGGCGTCGGCCTGGCCGGACGCGATCGCCGCGAGGATCTCGTCGCGCAGCTCGGGGGTGACCCGTTCGTCGGCGTCGATGGAGAAGATCCAGTCGCTGTCCGCCTTCGACACCGCCAGGTTTTTCTGGGCGCCGAAACCCGGCCAGTGCTCGGTTTCGAAGACCTCGGCACCCAGGCTGCGGGCCAGTTCGACGGTCCCGTCCTGGCTACCCGAATCCACTATAATCGCGCGGTCGCACCAGGACACGCTTTCCAGGCACTCCCGGATATTGTGTGCCTCGTTTTTTGTAATTAGTACGACTGAGATTCTCATAGAGTTTGCTTATGGTGTTTCGTGCGACCAAACAGGCATGGCTGGCCAACGGGCTGGTCCTTGCTTTCCCTGTGCTGCTGCTGAGCGTACCGCGCGGCGCGGGCATCTTCATTGGCGCGGTGGTGCTGGCCATGCTGCTGGGCTGGCGGGGCATGGGCCTGACCATGGCGCAGTATCGCTCCCTGCTGGTCCCGCTCGGGCTAGCCATTCTAGCGGTACTTGTGGTGTGCATCGCATCCAAGCTGCTCTTCGGCCTGCGCTGGAGCGCGATCGATAACCCCACGCGCGTGCTGCTGCTCATGCTGACCTGCCTGGCGGTGCTGCGGCATCGCCCGGACAGCCGCATGCTCTGGCACGGGATTCCGCTGGCGCTGGTGTCCTGCCTGCTGATCGTGGCGTACCAGTTCCTGGTGCTGCATGATGACCGCCCGGCGGCGTGGACCCAGCCTATCGCCTTTGCCAATATGGTGGCGGCGTTCGGGCTGATCGGATTTGCGCGGCCGGGCCATCGCCGGCTCGACCATGCGCTGGCATGGGGGGGGCTGGCGGTGGCGGGTGTCGTGCTGGTCCTCAACGGATCGCGTGGCGCCTGGCTGTCCCTGGCCCTGACCATGGTCCCGCTGCTCGCGGTGCGCTACCGCCGTATCCGGCTGCCGGCCTTTATCGGCATGGTGGCATTGCTGGCGGCGTTAGCGGGTGCGCTCTATCTGGTGCCTGGCAGCCCGGTCGCCAAGCGGGTGGACCTGGTCGGCCAGGATGTTGCGCAGTTCGAGGCCGGCAATGCGGATACCTCGACCGGCGCGCGCCTGCTGATATGGCAAATGGCGGCCAAGGCGTTCGAAGCGCATCCATGGAGCGGGATCGGCCTGAGCCAGTTCCGCCAGCTGACGCAGGCACTGCCGGCCTGCCAGGTCAGCCGCAGCCACCAGTTCTGCCTGGAGCATGCCCACAACGACGTGATGGAGGCGCTTGCTACCATGGGCGTGCCCGGCCTGATTGCCGTCATGTCGATTTTCCTGGTGCCGGCCTGGCTGTTCTTCGGGCTCTTGCGCCAGAGCCGCCGCCAGGGCGACGAGCGTGGCGAGTGCCTCGCCGCGGCTGGGCTGGCGGTCGTCATGGCCAGCCTGATCGGCGGCCTGACCCAGGTCACGATGGCCCACCAGGCCAATATCGTTTTCTATGCCGGCGTGATCGGGCTCTTGCTCGGGCTGGCTGCAGTACAAGCAAAGTATCCCCGGACCGACGGGGTGGAGAAACCGTGAAAGTCCAAGAACAAAATGCCCCCCCGGCACAGGAAGCCGACACCCTGAAGCGAGTCTGGTCATACCTGCGTCCGGAAATGCGCATCTTCATCGTTGCCATCATCGCGATGGCGGCTGTGGCGGGCGCCGAAGGGATCATGCCGAAGGTCGTCAATGACCTGCTCGACAACGGTTTCGGCGGCGCATATGCCGGCAAGCTCTGGCACGTGCCGGCGCTGCTGATTGGCGTGGCACTGGTACGCGGGGTGGCGCAGTTCGCTTCCGGCTACCTGCTCGCCCTGATCTCCAACCGGGTGCTGCTGAAGATGCGTATGCAGATGTTCGAGCGCATGCTGCATGCGCCCGCGCTGTTCTACCATCGCAATACCGCGGCGTCGCTGATCAATGCGGTGATCTTCGAAGTCAACCAGGTCATGCAGATCCTGACCGGCGTGCTGATCACCCTGGTGCGCGACTCGCTCACCGTGTTGGCGCTGCTTGTCTACCTGTTCTATACCAACTGGAGCCTGACGCTGGTGGTGGCGGTGATCCTGCCGGTGATCGGCTTCGTCATGGCCAAGGTCAATCGCCGCCTGCGCCGCCTCAATCGCGACCACCAGGCGCTGACCAACACCGCGGCCTACGTGGTCGAGGAAGCCGCCGGTGGCTACAAGGTGGTCAAGCTGCATGGCGGCGAAGCGTATGAGACGTCGCGTTTCGCGGCCATGGCCGAGCGCCTGCGCGGCTATTCCATGCGCATGGCAGTGGCGGGCGGGCTGAACCAGCCCGTCACGGCATTCCTGGCGGCGCTGGCGCTGTCGGTCATCCTCACCATCGCGATGATCCAGTCGCAGACCAACCACACCACGGTGGGCAGCTTCACCGGCTTTGTGATGGCGATGCTGCTGCTGGTCTCGCCGCTCAAGCACCTGACCGACCTGAACCAGCCGCTGCAGCGCGGCCTGACCGCGGCCGAGATGATCTTCGGCCTGATCGATGAGCCGGTCGAGCCGCAGAACGGCGGGCTGCCGCTTGCGCGTGCGCGTGGCGAGCTGGTATTCGAGAAGGTGGGCTTCCGCTACGGCGATGCCGCCCGTCCGGCGCTGGACAACATCCACTTCAACGTCAGCGCCGGCGAGGTGGTGGCGCTGGTGGGGCCGTCGGGCAGCGGCAAGACCACGCTGGTCAACCTGGTGCCGCGCTTCTTCGACCCGACTGAGGGCCGCATCCTGCTGGACGGCAAGACGATCGACGCGTTCTCGTTGCAAGACCTGCGTCGCCAGATCGCTTTTGTCAGCCAGGAGGTGGTGCTGTTCAATGACACCGTGGCCGCCAATGTTGCCTATGGCGTGCATCCCGCGGCGGACATCGATATGGCGCGCGTCGAGCGCGCGCTGGCCGCCGCCTACCTGACCGATGTGGTCAAGGGCCTGCCGCAAGGGCTCGATACCAATATCGGCGACAACGGCATGAAGCTCTCCGGCGGCCAGCGCCAGCGGATGGCGATCGCGCGTGCTCTTTACAAGGACGCGCCGATCCTGATCCTGGACGAAGCGACCTCGGCACTCGACTCGGAGTCCGAGCGCCAGGTCCAGGCCGCGCTGGAGGCATTGATGGTCGGCCGTACCACGCTGGTGATCGCGCACCGCCTGTCCACCATCGAGAACGCCGATCGTATCGTGGTGCTCGACCACGGCCGGGTGGCGGAGCATGGCACCCACGCCGAACTGCTGTCGGCCGAGGGACTCTACGCCGGACTCCACAAGATCCAGTTCGCCACCCAGTAAGCCGGTTTTTCGCTGCCCGCGGCAGCTGTTGCGGGCGGATCATGCGCAGTGCAAAGAGGGGGATACCCCCGAAGGAGACCACCATGACCGCATCCACGCCGCCGCTGAGCCGCTACCCGGTTCCCGCCATCGCCGAGTTGCCCGAGGACATCCGGGCGCGCATCCTGGAAGTCCAGGACAAGGCAGGTTTCGTACCCAACGTGTTCCTCACGCTGGCCCACCGGCCGGACGAATTCCGCGCCTTCTTCGCCTACCACGACGCGCTGATGCTCAAGGACGGGGGGCTGACCAAGGGCGAGCGCGAAATGATCGTGGTTGCCACCTCGGGCGCCAACCAGTGCCTGTACTGCGTGGTCGCGCATGGCGCCATCCTGCGCATCTACGAGAAAAAACCGGTGCTGGCCGACCAGGTGGCTGTGAACTACCGCAAGGCCGACATCACGCCACGCCAGCGCGCCATGCTCGACTTCGCTCTCAAGGTCTGCCAGACCTCCAGTGAGGTGGACGACGCCGATTTCGCTGCACTGCGCAAGCATGGGTTCAGCGACGAGGACGCCTGGGATATTGCGGCCATCACCGCCTTCTTCGGCTTGTCCAACCGCATGGCCAACACCATCAGCATGCGGCCGAACGAGGAGTTCTACCTGATGGGGCGTGTGCCAAAGGCAAAGTAGGGCGGCCGGCTGCTTTCCGGAGACGGTGCCCGTCGCGCTCGTCTCCGTCTCCTTTTCCTGTTTCCCCGTGCCAGCCGCGTGCTGCGCGCTACCGGATCTGCGCGCACGTGCCGCTGCGCGGGTTGAACAGTACCGGCCACGCCTGTTCATAGATGCCCGGGGTGCAATGCTGCTCGCAATGCGCATGGGCGAGCGTGACGCGCCGCGGATCCTGCCACACCATCAGTGTGCAGCCGCTGTCGTCGATGGCCCGCAGTTCGATGTGCGGAGTCTTGCGCACCTGGCGGAACTCGGCGAGATCGAAATGGCAGGAGCCACGCCTGCCCACCCAGAGTTTCCAGGACAGACTGCGCACGTCATTGCTCACCACTTGCATATGCGCATCCTCGCGGAAGCCGTCTTCCTCGGTGCGCTGGCAATTGGCGGAGATATCGATGTCGCGCGGAACAATTGGCGTGGGCCGTTCGCGGACAACAGCGGGCGCCGCCGCGGGGGGCGCAGGTGCGCGCGCGGCGGGTGGGGCCGGCGGCAGTGTCACGGTGCATGCCGTCAGCGCGGCGACAAAAAGCCACGGCCACAGAGGCCAGCACTTGTTCTTCATGGTGACTCCTTGCGCCCGGTATCGCGGCGCGCGCGATGCACTGGCGATGCACTGGCGAGGCGCATCCCTTATCACTATTTATAGTGGATGGCGCAAGGAAGGCGAGCCCAAACGGCCCGGACTGCTACATCAGGATGATGTCGTACTGCTCCTGGTGGAAGGTCGATTCCACCTGCAGCGAGATTGGCTTGCCGATGAAGTCGCCGAGCATGGCCAGATGCTGGCTTTCTTCCTCCAGGAACAGGTCGATCACTTGCTGCGAGCCGAGGATGCGGAATTCGCGCGGGTTGAACTGGCGCGACTCGCGCATGATTTCGCGCAGGATGTCGTAGCACACCGTGCGCGGCGTCTTGACCTGGCCCTTGCCCGTGCACACGGGGCATTGCTCGCACAGCACGTGCGCCAGCGATTCGCGGGTGCGCTTGCGGGTCATCTCCACCAGCCCGAGTTGCGAGAAGCTGTTGACGGTGATGCGCGTGCGGTCGCGCGACAGTGCGCGCTTGAGTTCCGACAGCACCTGGTCGCGGTGCTCGGTGTTCTCCATATCGATGAAATCGATGATGATGATGCCGCCCAGGTTGCGCAGCCGCAGCTGGCGCGCAATCGTGTGCGCTGCTTCCAGGTTGGTCTTGAAAATCGTGTCGTCGAAGTTGCGCGCGCCGACGTAGCCACCGGTGTTGACGTCGATCGTGGTCATGGCCTCCGTCTGGTCGATCATCAGGTAGCCGCCTGATTTCAGGTCGACCCGGCGCGACAGGGCCTTTTCGATTTCGGCGTCGATATTGAAGAGGTCGAAGACAGGGCGCTCGCCGGTGTAGTGCGACAGGCGCGGCAGCACGGCCGGGGTGTATTCCTCCGCGAACTCCACCAGCTTCTGGTAGTTCTCGCGCGAATCCACCTGAATCACGTTGGTGGCGTCGTTGACGAAGTCGCGCAGCACGCGCTGGGCCAGGTTGAGATCCTGGTACAGCAGGCTGGGCGCGGGCAGGGTGGTGGCATTCTGGCGGATGGAGGCCCAGATCTTGCGCAGGTAGGCAATATCGTTGCCAAGTTCCTCATTGCTGGACTCTTCGGCAATGGTGCGCACGATAAAGCCGCCGCGTTCGTCCGCCGGTACCAGGCTTTGCACGCGCGAGCGCAGGGCTTCGCGGTCGACCTCGCCCTCGATGCGCTGGGAGATGCCGATGTGCGGGTCCTGTGGCAGGTAGACCAGGGTGCGTCCGGCGATGCTCACCTGGGTGGACAGGCGCGCGCCCTTGGTGCCGATCGGATCCTTGATGACCTGCACCATCAGCGCCTGGCCTTCATAGAGCGTCTTCTCGATCGCCAGGGGCGCGGCATTGCCGTTCTTTTCCGGGTCGCGCGGATGCCAGATATCGGCGACGTGCAGGAATGCGGCGCGTTCGAGCCCGATGTCGATAAAGGCGGATTGCATGCCGGGCAGCACACGTACGACCTTGCCCAGGTAGATATTGCCGACGAGCCCGCGTGACAGCGTGCGCTCGACATGGAGTTCCTGCACGGCGGCCTGCTGCACGATGGCCACGCGCGTTTCCTGCGGTGTGATGTTGACGAGGATGTCTTCAGTCATAGTGGATGAAACTCGTCGCCGGCTGACCGGCCAGGGGGTTGTCCGCACTGTGCCGCCATGCGCTCCGGGGCGCTGCCTTGGCCAGGGCAGCCGCGGGGTAGCGGAAAGGGCGGCGGCGGGGTTCTCAGAACCGCAGTTGGGCCTGTCTGAGCAGCGAAGCGGTCTCAAACAGGGGCAAACCCATGATACCCGAATAGCTGCCGTCGATTCGCGCGACGAACTCCGCCGCGCGGCCCTGGATGCCGTAGGCGCCGGCCTTGCCGGCCGGCTCGCCGCTGGCGACATAGGCCGCGACTTCATCGGCCGTCATGGGCCGGAAACTGACCTCGGAGACCGAAAGCGCGTGGCGCAGGCCAAGCGTGGACACGACGGTCACGGCGGTCAGTACGCGGTGGGTGCGGCCTGCCAGCGCCGCCAGCATGCGCGCGGCGTCGGCGTCGTCGGCGGGCTTGCCGAGGATTTCGCCGCCCAGGCAGACGGTGGTGTCCGAGGTCAGGATCGGGGCGTCGGGCAGGGCGCGCCGTTCGCGCCGGCGCAGCGCGGCCTCGGCCTTGAGCGCGCACACGCGCTGCACGTAGTCGTCGGGGCTCTCGCCCGGCAGCACGGTTTCCAGCGCCTCGGCGTCTTCGGTGTCATCGGCCAGCAGCAGTTCGTAGGCGACGCCAAGCTGGGTCAGCAATTCACGCCGGCGCGGGCTCTGGGAGGCGAGGTAGAGGAAGGAATGGGTCACGGCAGGGCAGTCGGGGATCCGGGGAAATGTGCCGGCGGCATGCGCCGCTTCGGTCGCATTGTACCTGCCGGCCTCGCCCGCTGCGTGCCACTGGCGGCAGCCAGCCAGCTTCAGGCGCGATGGTACGGATGATTCTGCGTCACCGACCAGGCGCGGTAAAGCTGCTCGGCCAGCAGCACGCGCACCATGCCATGCGGCATGGTCAGGCTGGACAGGCGCAGCAGCGTCTGCGCGCGCGCCTTCAACGCGGGATCCAGCCCGTCCGCGCCGCCGATCAGGAAGGCGACGTCGCCGCCTTCGCGCTGCCAGTCGCCCAGCTGGGCGGCGAGCTGCACGGTGGTGAGATCGCGCCCGCGCTCGTCCAGTGCCACGATGCGGCATTGCTTGGGCAGCGCCGCCTCGATGCGGGCCGCCTCGCGCTGCATCACGGTGGTGGCGTTATTGCTTGACGAGCGCGCCTCGGGCTTGATTTCGCGCAGCTCGATGCGCAGCTCGGGTGGCATGCGCTTCGCGTACTCGGCGAAACCGGTTTCGATCCAGCCGGGCATCTTGTGGCCAACGGCCACGATCAGCAACTGCATGACGGGAAGCGGAGCGGTTCCGCTCAGGCCGAGCGGGTGGTGCGCTTGCGCGCGGCCGGTGCCTTGGCGGCAGGCGTCTTGGCGGGTGCCTTGGCGGCCGCCTTGGTCGCTGCGGTCTTGGTGGCGGTCTTGCGTGCCGCGCCGGTACCGGCGGCTGTCTTGCGCGGCGCGGCCGACTTGGCCGGTGCCTTGCGTGCCGGGGCCGAGCCCAGCGCGCTGGTCAGGCGTTTCTGTACGGTCGGGGCGCGGTTGGTGGCGATGGCATCCGGGTCGGTGTCTTCATGGCCAAGCGGCGGCGAAGGCTCTTTCATGCCTTCGGGCAGGCGGGCCAGGGCCGGGCGCAGGCCGGTGGCGCGGCGTGCGGTGCGCACCACCGGGCTATCGTCCTCGTCTTCGCCGTCGATGGGCTCGCTGGCCTTGGCCAGGCCCTTCTTGGCGGTGGACAGCTTGAGCCGTACCGGCTTGTCGCCCCAGAGTTCTTCCAGGTTGTAGTACATGCGCAACTGCGGCTGCATGATGTGGACCACCGCGTCGCCGCAGTCCACCAGCACCCATTCGCCCGTTTCCAGCCCTTCCACCGCGACGATATGGCCGCCGGCGTCCTTGACGGTATCGCGGACCGAGGCGGCCAGCGCCTTGGTCTGGCGGTTCGAAGTCCCGCTGGCGATCACCACCCGGTCGAACAGTTCCGTCAGGTGGGTGGTGTCGTACACCTTGATGTCCTGCGCTTTGACATCCTCGAGGCCGTCGACGATGGCGCGTTGCAGTTTACGAATATCCATGGTGCTTTTTCAGTTCAGCTGAGATCGGTTTGGGGGCGGGCCGGGATGGGCAGATCCGACGGGGTCGGCCGATACAGGCCGCGGCTCGCGATGTAGTGTGCCACGCCGGACGGCAGCTGGTCATCTGCCGGTTGTCCGGCAGCCAGGCGTTGGCGTAGGGCGGTGGAGGAGAGGTCGACGGCTAGCGTCTGGTCGATCCACATGCGGCCGGAGGGCATGGATTGTATCAGGTCGGTGGGCGCCCGCCGCGCGGCGAGCTCTTCCCGTACCGGACCATCGAGTTTGGCGAGGTCGAAACCGGGCCGCGTCGCCACGCAAAGGTGCACGTCGGCGAACAGTTCCTGCCAGCCATGCCAGGTGTGCAGGCGCAGCAACTGGTCGGCACCCATGAGCCAGGCCAGCGAAGCGGTGGGACCATAGTGCTGGCGCAGTTCGTGCACGGTATCGACCGTGTAGCTGGGGCCCGCGCGATCGACTTCCATGCGGCTGGCATGGACCAGCGCGCGCGTGTCGGACAGCGCCTGCGCGGCCAGTTCGGTCATGGCGAGGCGGTCGGCGGCGGGGGTGACGTCGTCGCCTTTCTGCCATGACTGGCCGGTCGGGATCCAGACCAGTTCGTCCAGTTCGAGATGCTCGATGCAAAGCCTGGCCAGCGCCACGTGGCCGATATGGGGCGGATCGAAGGTGCCGCCGAGGATGCCGAGGCGGTAGGGGCGGGTGCCGTTGCTTGCGTCTGCCGCGTTGGCGGTGAGCGGTTGTGCGATGTCGTGTGCCATGGGGTTGCCGTCAGGCCCACTCGCGCACGGGCAGGAAGTCGGTGTACAGCGCGCTTTCCGCGCTGCCCGGCTCCGGCTGCCAGTCGTAGCGCCAGCTTGCCAGCGGCGGCATCGACATCAGGATCGATTCGCTGCGTCCGCCCGACTGCAGCCCGAAATGCGTGCCGCGGTCGAATACCAGGTTGAACTCCACATAGCGGCCACGGCGGTAGGCCTGGAATTCCCGCTCGCGTTCGCCATAGGGCGTATCCTTGCGTGCCTGCAGGATCGGCAGGTAGGCCTCCAGGAATGCATCGCCCACGGATTGCATCATGGCAAAGCTGCGATCGAAGCCCAGCGCGGAGAAGTCATCGAAGAAGATGCCGCCAATGCCGCGCGCTTCGCCCCGGTGCTTGAGGAAGAAGTACTCGTCGCACCATTGCTTGAAGCGCGGATAGAGTTCGCCGCCATAGGGCGCGAGCGCATCGCGGCAGGTGACGTGGAAGTGCCTGCAGTCTTCGGTGTTGCCGTAGTACGGCGTCAGGTCCATGCCGCCGCCAAACCACCAGACCGGCTCGGCGCCATCCTTCACCGCCATCAGGCAGCGCACGTTCATGTGCACGGTCGGGACGTAGGGATTGCGCGGGTGGAACACCAGCGAGACGCCCAGCGCCTCGAAGCCGCGGCCGGCCAGCTCGGGCCGGTTGGCCGTGGCCGAGGGCGGCAGCGCGTCGCCGCGCACGTGCGAGAAGCCCACGCCGGCGCGCTCCATTACGGCGCCACCTTCGAGGATACGGGTGCGGCCGCTGCCGCGCAGGCGCTCGGTGGGCGGCTTTTCCCAGGCATCGGTGGAAAACGCCTTGCCGTCGATGGCGGCGACAGCGTCGGTGATACGGTCTTGCAGACCGAGCAGATAGGCACGGACTGCCTGGGAATCGATCATGGTGTGCGGGCGGGTGGCCGGAGCGGTGACGGCCGGGCAGGTCAGTCAATCTGCCCGGCCGTCATGGCGATGTCATGATTGTACTGGCTGGGACAACACTTGGCCGGATTCGGCAAATTCAGCACAAAGCGCCGTAAAGGGCGAAGAAACCGTGGTGAGCGGCCCGCCATGGGCCGCGCGGCAGATCTGTTCGTCCCTTTACCGTTTGATGGCGCGGTAGCCGATGTCGGTGCGGTACTGCATGCCATCGAAGTGGATCTTCTCGGCCGCGCTGTAGGCCGCGCGTTGCGCTGCCTTGACGGTATCCGCCAGCCCTACCACGCACAGGACACGGCCGCCCGTGGTCAGCAGGGTGCCGTCCTTGAGCGTGGTGCCGGCGTGGAAGGTCACGCTTTCCTCCGTCTCGGCCGGGATGCCGGTAATGGCGTCGCCCTTGCGTGGAGCGTCGGGATAGCCATAGGCGGCCATCACCACGCCCAGCGCGGTGCGGCGGTCCCAGTCCAGTTCGATCTCGTCGAGCTTGCCGGTGACCGCGTGCTCCATCACATCGACCAGGTCGGTCTTCAGGCGGGCCAGGATCGGCTGGGTTTCCGGGTCGCCCATGCGGCAGTTGAATTCCAGCGTCTTGAGGTTGCCTTCGGCGTCGATCATCAGGCCGGCGTAGAGGAAGCCGGTGTAGACGATGCCGTCCTTTTCCATGCCGCGCACGGTCGGCATGATGATCTCGCGCAAGGCGCGGGCATGCAGCGCGGGCGTGACCACCGGCGCGGGCGAATACGCACCCATGCCGCCGGTATTGGGGCCGGCGTCGTGATCGAGCAGGCGCTTGTGGTCCTGGCTGGTGGCCAGCGCGAGGACGTTCCTGCCGTCCACCAGCACGATAAAGCTGGCTTCCTCGCCTTCGAGGAATTCCTCGATCACCACGCGCGCGCCGGCATCGCCGAGGCGGTTGTCGGCCAGCATCATGTCGACCGCGGCGTGCGCTTCTTCCAGCGTGGCGGCAACCACCACGCCCTTGCCGGCGGCCAGGCCGTCGGCCTTGATCACGATCGGCGCGCCCTGCGCGTCGATGTAGGCATGCGCCGCGGCGGCGTCGTTGAAGGTCTGGTAGGCGGCGGTCGGGATGCCGTGGCGCTGCATGAACGCCTTGGCGAAATCCTTGGACGATTCCAGCTGGGCCGCCGCTTGCGTGGGGCCGAAGATGCGCAGGCCCTTGGCACGGAAGATATCGACGATGCCGGCCGCCAGCGGCGCCTCGGGGCCGACTACCGTGAAGTGCACGCCCTCGCGCTCGGCAAAGGCGGCCAGCACTTCCGGATCTGTCAGGGGCACGTTCTGCAGACGCTTGTCGAGCGCGGTGCCGCCGTTGCCCGGCGCCACGTACACCACCTGCACCTTGGGCGACTGGGCCAATTTCCAGGCCATCGCGTGTTCACGACCACCCGAGCCGACAACCAATACTTTCATGATCTACTGCCAGAAAAAATGACGCATGCGAAATGCGAAAAGCGGCAGCCATGGCTCATCGAACCGCGCTGCCGCCGTGAGGCGAGGTCTTGCCCGATCCCCGCCTTACTCCTCGATCACCGCGTTGGTGAAGACTTCCTGCACGTCGTCCAGGTTTTCCAGGGCGTCGAGCAGCTTTTGCATCTTGACGGCGTCGTCGCCGGAGAAGCTGACTTCGTTCTGCGGCTTCATCGTGACGTCGGCCATCTCGGCCTTGAAACCCGCGGCTTCCAGCGCGGCCTTGACCGTGGCGAAATCGTTGGGCGGGCACAGCACTTCGATCGATTCGTCGTCGTTGGTGACGACATCGTCGGCGCCGGCTTCCAGCGCGACTTCCATCAGCTTGTCCTCGGCGGTGCCGGGGGCGAACAGGAACTGGCCGCAGTGGGTGAACATGAATGCCACCGAGCCTTCCGTGCCCATGTTGCCGCCGTTCTTGGAGAAGGCATGGCGCACTTCGGCCACGGTGCGGGTACGGTTGTCGGTGAGGCAGTCGACGATGATGGCCGCGCCGGCCAGGCCGTAGCCCTCGTAGCGGATTTCTTCGTAGTTGGCGCCTTCCAGGCCACCCACGCCGCGCTGGATGGCGCGCTGGATGTTGTCCTTCGGCATGTTCGCGTCCATCGCCTTGTCCATGGACAGGCGCAGGCGCGGGTTGGAATCGGCATCGCCGCCGCCGAGCTTCGCGGCGACGGTGATTTCCTTGATCAGGCGGGTCCAGACCTTGCCGCGCTTGGCGTCAGCGGCGGCTTTCTTGTGTTTGATATTGGCCCATTTTGAGTGACCGGCCATGATTCTCTCCGAAGCGCAAAACGTTTGATGCGCGCGCCCTGACGGCGCGCGCCGGCCGGGCCGGGCGAACAACGGGTGATCGGCGGCACGGCTGGATGGTGTTGTGTGTCTGTGAGCCGGCCTGGGGGCTGGCTATAATCAGCCCAGCATTTTATCACGCGGCCCCGCCGCCGCCGGTCCCGCGATCACGGGGGGCGGCGCACGGGCGGGGACGGTCGCGGCGATGCCGCTGTGCTGCCTGCCAACCTGAGAAACCATGGCCGAACCCATCCTCATCGCCAAGAACGCCGAGCTCGAACTTGCCCTGCTGCCCGAGATGGGCAACCGGCACGGCCTGATCACCGGCGCCACCGGCACCGGCAAGACCGTGACGCTGCAAAGCCTGGCCCAGGGTTTTTCGCGGCTGGGCGTGCCGGTCTTCATGGCTGACGTCAAAGGTGACCTGACCGGCATCTCCCAGCCGGGCAAGCTCTCCGACAAGCTCAAGGCGCGCCTGGCGGACCTGGGCCTGCCCGAGCCGGTGTGGGGCGCCTGCCCTACCACGCTGTGGGACGTATTCGGGCAGAAGGGCCATCCCGTGCGGGCGACGGTCTCGCATATGGGGCCGCTGCTGCTGTCGCGCATGCTGGACCTCAACGACACCCAGCAGGGCGTGCTCAACCTGGTATTCCGCATCGCCGACGCCAGCGGGCTGTTGCTGCTCGACGCCAAGGACCTGCGCGCCATGCTGCAGTACGTGGGAGACAACGCCGGGCAGTTCACCACCGAATACGGCAATATCTCGGCAGCCTCGATCGGCGCCATCCAGCGCGGCCTGATGGCGCTGGAATCGCAAGGCGCCGATGCGTTCTTCGGCGAGCCCATGCTCAACCTGGATGATTTCATCCAGACCGAGAACGGGCAGGGCGTGGTGAATATCCTGGCCGCCGACAAGCTGCTGAATTCGCCCAAGCTCTACGCCACCTTCCTGTTGTGGCTGCTGTCGGAACTGTTCGAGAAGCTGCCCGAGGCCGGCGATCTCGACAAGCCCAAGCTGGTGTTCTTCTTCGACGAGGCGCACCTGCTGTTCAACGACGCGCCCAAGGGCCTGCTCGACAAGATCGAGCAGGTGGTGCGCCTGATCCGCTCCAAGGGCGTTGGCGTGTATTTCGTCACGCAGAATCCCGTCGATATTCCCGACACCGTGCTGGGGCAGCTTGGCAACCGCGTGCAGCACGCGCTGCGCGCCTTTACGCCGCGCGACCAGAAGGCCGTCAAGGTGGCGGCGACCACCATGCGCGCCAAGCCTGGCCTGGACCTGGAGAAGGCGATCGGGGAACTCGGCGTAGGTGAGGCGCTGGTGTCGCTGCTCGACGCCAAGGGCATTCCCGGCATGACGGAACGTGCCTGGATAGTGGCGCCCGGCAGCCGGATCGGCCCCATCACCGATGACGAGCGCAAGCAGTTGCTGGCTGCGTCGCTCGTAGCCGGCACCTACGAGCAGGCGATCGATCGCGAGTCGGCCTACGAGAAACTCAAGGGCCGGGCGGCCGTGCCGGCGTCATCTCCATCCACCGCCGGCAACGGCGCGCCAGCGCCCACGGCAGGCCAGCCGGAGCAGGCACCCGCGCAGGGTGGCGGCTGGCTCGACCAGGCGGGCGAGATCTTCGGCGGGCTGACCAAGGGCACCGGCAAGACCGGGCGCGGCGATTCCATCCTGGAGTCGATGGCCAAGTCGGCGGCGCGCACGGTCGGCTCGCAAGTCGGGCGCGAGCTGATCCGTGGCGTGCTGGGCAGCCTGCTGGGTTCCGGCAAGAAGAAATAGGCGAAAGCCGGAAGGCGCCGGCGGCCGGTTCAGCGGCGTTGCGCCGCCGCCTCGTCTTCCCGCATCTTGCGCAGGAACAGCCGGGTGAAGAACCACCCCATGCCGATGATGAAGCCAATGACGCCGAGGCTCATCAGCCCGGTGCCGGTGGTAAACAGGATCTTCAAGGCTGCCATCTGGGTCTCCCTGGTCAGGCACGGCACACCGGATCATGTGCCGTTGCCGCCAGTCTAGGCAGACCCCTCGCCGCGCGGGTTGAGGCGGATCAAGCCGGGCGCAGAGAGCGCGGCTCGAGCCGTTTTCAAGGGAACGCTCAGTTCTTGGTCCCGAACAGCCGGTCGCCGGCGTCGCCCAGGCCCGGAATGATGTAGGCGTGCTCGTCCAGATGGCTATCCAGCGAGGCCACGAACAGCTTCACGCCTGGATGCGCCTTCTGGAACACTTCCACGCCTTCCGGCGCAGCCACGAGCGCGACGAAGGTGATCGCTTCGTCCGCGACGCCGCGGCGCTTCAGCACGTCGACCGCGTGCGCGGCGGAGTAGCCGGTGGCGACCATCGGATCGCACAGGATAAAGCTGCGGTCTTCCACATCGGGCAGGCGAACCAGGTATTCCACGGGGCGGTGCTGGTCATCTCGGTAGACGCCGATATGGCCGATGCGCGCCGAGGGAATCAGCTCGACCAGGCCGTCGCTCATGCCCACGCCGGCGCGCAGCACCGGCACGATGGTGAGCTTCTTGCCGGCGATCACGGGTGCATCCAGTTCGACCAGCGGCGTCTCGATGTGGCGCGTGGTGAGCGGCAGGTTGCGCGTGATTTCATAGCCCATCAGCAGCGTGATCTCCCGCAGCAGTTCGCGGAATGTGCGCGTGGACGTGTCCTTGTCGCGCATATGGGAGAGCTTGTGCTGGATCAGCGGGTGATCGAGGATGTACAGCTTGGGGAAACGCGGATCTTGCTTCATGGCGGGTAGGCGGCTGGAGTGGGCGCGATGGCCCGGTGCAGCCGGATTGTAATGGATGCGAAGCCGCGCGCCCCCGGCAGTGTCCCGGCCGGCGGCGCGCGGGGCCCGCCGCTCAATCCACCGAGATGCTGGCGCTCTTGGCGACCTTGCCGAATTTCTCATACTCGGACAGCGTCAGCGACTGCAGTTCCGCCGCGCTCGAGCCTTTCGGGTTGAAGCCCGCCTGGACCAGCTTGTCCTTGACGTCCGCATTACCCAGCGCCTCGACGAAGGCGGCATTGAGCGCCTGCACCACCGGCGCGGGCATGCCGGCGGGTCCGTACACGCCGAACCACGGCTCGACAGCGTAGCCAGCCAGGCCGGCCTCGGCCAGCGTCGGCACATTCGGCAGGGCGGGCGAGCGGCTCTTGCCGGCCACGGCCAGCGCGCGCAGCTTGCCGCCCTGGATGTGCGGCAGCGAGGCGGGCAGGTTGTCGAACATCACCTGCACATGGCCGCCCAGCATATCGTTGATGGCCGGGCTGCTGCCTTTGTATGGCACATGGGTCAGGCCGGCCTGCGTCATCTGCGAGAACATCGCGCCGGCCAGGTGCATCGACGTGCCGGTTCCCGCAGTCGCGTAGGTCAGGCCGGGGTGGGCCTTGGCATAGCTGACCAGTTCCGACACGGTTTTCACCGGCAGGCTGTTGCTGACTTCCAGCACGATGGTCGAGGTGCCTAGCAGGCTCACCGCGGTGAAGTCCTTGCGCGGATCGAATGGCACGTGCTTGTAGATATGCGGGTTGAGCGCATTGGTCGAGATCGCGCCGAAGCCGATGGTGTAGCCATCCGGCGCGGCCTTGGCGACCGCCTCCATGCCGATATTGCCGCCCGCTCCGGGGCGGTTTTCCACCACCACCGGCTGGCCGAGCTTCTCGGCTACTTTCTGGCCGACGGTGCGCGCGACCAGGTCGGTGGTGCCGCCGGCGGCATAGGGCACGATAAAGCGGATCGGCTTGGCGGGAAAATCCGCGGCGCTGGCGGCGCCGGGCAACCAGCCGGCCGCGAGTGCGGCCGCCGCGGCCACGGCGGCCATCAGCGGACGGGCGCCATGCTGGCCGGTCCGTGGCGCGGGACGATTGCCGCGGAAGGCGAAGCGAGGGGACACGAGGGAAAGGGGTACTGCCGTCATGAGTGAATGCTCCTGGTTCTTCTTATTGGGCACGTGTCGCACGCGCCGAGCGGCGAGCTTACGGCAGTTTCAGGATGCCTGCCAGCGGCGCCGTCGCCATCATCCAGCCGAAACCGGAGCCAGTCAGCAGAGGGTGCGTTGCATGGGGGATTCCTCAAGGAAGGTGACATCGCCCAACGGCCGCGCGCAGGGCAATGGCCGCCGGATGCAGTTGACTCTTTTCGAATACAATGGCTCGCGTCTTCAGCGGTCCGCCTTGCCCCCGGCGGCACGCGGCCCTTCTATCCGGCTTTCCCGTGTCCGCATCCCAGCTCTCCAGCACCTGCAGCGTGTCTCCCGCCCAGCCGGCATCGCAGCGCGCCGGCCTTGCCGTGGCCGCCGTCGGCGCCATCCTCTTCTCCGGCAAGGCGATCGTCGCCAAGCTGATGTACCGCTACGACGTCGACGCGGTCATGGTCATCAGCCTGCGCATGCTGTTCGCCGTGCCGCTGTTCATGGCCATCGGCTGGTGGCAGTCGCGCCGGTTGCCGGCGCTGTCCTGGGCCGACCGTGGCCGCATCGTCTTCCTTGGCATCATCGGCTACTACCTGTCGAGCTTCCTCGACTTCCTCGGGCTGCAGTACATCACCGCCGGGCTGGAACGGCTGATCCTGTTTCTGACGCCATCCTTCGTGCTGCTGGCCAGCGCGGTACTGTTCAAACGCAGCATCAGCACCCGGCAATGGCTGTCCTTGCTGCTTGCCTATATAGGCATCGTGCTGGTTTTCGCGCATGATCTCGACGTGAGCGGCAGCGGCGTGTGGCTCGGTGCCGCGCTGGTGCTCGGCAGCGCACTCACCTATGGCATTTACCTGATTGCCTCGGGCGAACTGGTGCAGCGTATCGGGTCGCTGCGGCTCGTGGCCTATGCGATGTGTGTTTCCACCGCCTGCTGCGTGGTGCAATACCTGGTGCTGGGACGTCCGCTGGCGGCGCTGCTGCAGCCGGCGCCGGTGATGTGGCTGTCGCTGGTCAACTCGGTGTTCTGCACGGTGCTTCCGGTGTCGCTGACCATGGTGGCGGTGGCGCGCATTGGCGCGCCGATGGCGTCGCAGGCGGGCATGCTCGGGCCGGTGTCCACCTTGTTTCTCGGCTTCTGGCTGCTGGGCGAGCCGATCACCGGCGTGCAGCTTGCCGGCAGCGCATTGGTGATGGGCGGGATATATTTACTGTCGGCGCGCCCCGGAGCCAGGGGGCGCGGCGGTGTGAAGGGCACGCAGGATAACAAGCAGGCGGGTGGCCGCCTCGATGACACAAGGAGTCGATGAGATGGATCTAGGATTGCGCGGCAAGCATGCGCTGGTGTGCGGCGCCAGCAAGGGTCTCGGTTTTGCCTGCGCCGATGCGCTGGCTGCCGAAGGCGTGGACGTGGTGATCGTGGCGCGCGGCGCCGAGGCGCTGGAAAAGGCGGCGGCGGACCTGCGCGCGCGCCACGGCCGGCGCGTGGTGCCTGTCGCCACCGACATCACCACCCCGGCGGGGCGCAAGCTGGCGCTGGACGCCGTCGCCAAGCTGGGCGACCTGGACATCCTCGTCAACAACGCGGGCGGGCCGCCGCCGGGCAACTTCCGCGACTGGGACCGTGATACCTGGCTGGCAGCGATCGATGCCAATATGCTGACGCCGATCGAACTGATCAAGGCCACGGTGGACGGCATGATCGCGCGCAAATGGGGCCGCATCATCAATATCACCAGCGGTGCCGTCAAGGCGCCGATCGACGTGCTCGGGCTGTCCAACGGCGCACGCTCCGGCCTGACCGGCTTCGTCGCCGGGCTGGCGCGCGAAGTGGCGCAGCATGGCGTGACCGTCAACAACCTGCTGCCCGGCCCGTTCAATACCGACCGCCTCTACAAGACCATGGAAGGCGGCGCCAAGCAGGCCGGCCTGTCCATCGAGGAGGTTGCGCAGCGCCGCGCCGCGCTGAACCCGAGCCGCCGCTTCGGCGAGCCGGCCGAGTTCGGCGCCACCTGCGCTTTCCTGTGCAGCCGCCAGGCGGCCTACATGACCGGGCAGAACGTCCTGCTCGACGGCGGCGCTTACCCCGGCACGTTCTGAGCGCCTGCCCCCCTCCGGGCGGTGGCAGTGCCGCCGCCCGGCGTGTTTCCCGCCGGGCCGTACCGGCCCGGCCTTTGCTGACTGGCCAGGATGACGCCGATGACTCCCCCCCGTATCGCGCTGATCGCGCACGACCACAAGAAAGATGACATCGTGGCCTTTGCCGGCCGCCATCGCGATTTCCTGTCGCGTTGTGAACTGCTGGCAACCGGCACCACGGGCGGCCGCCTGAGCGACGAAATCGGCCTCACGGTGACGCGCATGCTGTCCGGCCCCTGGGGCGGCGACCTGCAGATCGGCGCGCAACTGGCCGAGGGCCGCGTCGGCGTGGTGATCTTTCTGCGCGATCCGATGACACCACAGCCGCACGAACCCGATATCAATGCACTGGTGCGCGCCTGCGACGTGCACAACGTGCCTTGCGCCACCAACGTGGCGACCGCCGACCTGTTGATCGCGGAGCTGCGGCGTATATACCCGGAGCCGGGCAAGCCGGCCTGATCGTTTCCGCGCGGACCGCGCATGACATCGTTTGCCGATGCGCATCGACACGTATCGACACGTATCGACAAGCATCGACAAGCATCAACAGGAACAGGAGCGCGACATGAGCAAAGCCATCCGCATTTTCGAGACCGGCGGCCCCGAGGTGATGCAGTGGGTCGACGTCGAGGTCGGGGATCCCGGCCCCGGCGAGGTCCGCGTGCGGCACGAGGCGGTCGGCCTCAACTACATCGACGTGTACTTCCGCACCGGGCTGTACAAGCAGGCGCTGCCGGGCGGACTCGGCATGGAAGGCGCCGGCGTGGTGGAGGCCGTGGGCGATGGCGTGCGGCACCTCAGCGTGGGCGACCGTGTTGCCTATGCCGGCCGTCCCACGGGCGCGTATGCGCAGGTGCGGGTCATGCCGGCCGATATCGTGGTGCGCCTGCCCGATGCCATCTCGTTCGAGCAGGGCGCGGCGATGATGCTGCAGGGCCTGACCACGCAATACCTGGTGCGCGACAGCTACCGGGTACAGCCGGGCGATACGGTGCTGCTGCACGCCGCCGCGGGCGGCGTTGGCCTGATCGCCAGCCAGTGGCTCAAGGCGCTGGGCGCCACGGTGATCGGTACCGCCGGCAGTGACGAAAAAGCTGCGCTGGCGCGCGCGCATGGTTGCGACCACACCATCGTCTATACCCGCGAATCGTTCGTGGACAGGGTCAGGGAAATCACTGGCGGCAAGGGCGTCGCGGCGGTTTACGATTCAGTCGGCAAGGATACTTTCAATGGCTCGCTGGATTGCCTGAAGCCGCGCGGCACCCTGGTGGTGTTCGGCAATGCATCGGGTCCGGTGCCGCCGTTCGATCTCTCGTTGCTGGGCAACAAAGGCTCGCTGCGCGTCACGCGGCCGACGCTGATGACTTACGTGGTACACCGCGAGCTGCTCGAGCCGATGGCTGCCGAACTGTTCGAAATGGTGACCAGCGGCCGGGTCCGGATCGAGGTTCGCCAGCGTTATGCGCTGGCGGATGTGGCACAGGCGCATCGCGATCTCGAAGGCCGCAAGACCACCGGCACCACGATCCTGCTGCCCTGAGCGGCGCGCGCTAGCGGGCGCGCACCGTGGTGGCGCCGGCGCGCAGCTCGGCCTGCCGCAGCACATGCGGCGGCAGGCGCTTGAGCATGAAGTGCACCGCCAGCGGAATCAGCACCACGTCGTCCACGATGCCCAGGCCAAGGATAAAGTCGGGAATCAGGTCGATGGGCGAAATGGCATAGAGCACCAGGCCGAACGTGGCCGGCCGCAGCCAGGGCGGTGCGTCGGGATGGCGCAGCGCGAACCACAGCAAGCGGCCGTCGCGTCGCAGCAGCGTCCACAGTGCTGAAAATCGTTTCCACATGAGAGGCCTCCTTCACTTTGCATTTGCGACGTGGCCAGGTTGGGCCACCTGCAGATAGCTTGGGCCAATCCACGGGGCTTCAAGTTCCGTAGGGGGGAGTCCGGGCAGGGGAGGACTATGGGGAGGAGCGGCGGGGGCCGGG